>NZ_JAFBBG010000003.1 GCF_016907055.1 Paracholeplasma morum | reverse complement strand
GCGACATCTTGTTCGTATTGATATGTGTATAAAGTACCTTTTGTACCATATTCACTTTCAGCTTGAATAGTGATTTGGTTGATACCTTGTTTTAAGGTATATGTGAATTGCTTGTTCGAATCTAAGGTTACTAATGCGCCATCAACGTATAGTTTTTGATAAGCATCTGCTTGTGTAACTGTAAATACGAAAGTCTTTTTACTAAATAGGAAATTACCTAAATCTACTGTGCCACTATGACTTGAGAAATCATAAGTGATTCCACCAATTGTAATATTTGTGATCTCGTTATTATCGTTCTTAGATATCACTTTTACTTGATATGTATTGGTAGTGCCGTCTTCAGCGGTTACGACGATTGAATAGATATTATCTAGTCCGGCATTGATTACCTTTGTCCCGGTTCCAGTAACCTTAGATAGATCAGCTGGATTAACGGTACCGATGATATTTACGCTTGCGACACTTCTATCTACTCTTAGTTCATAACTATTCGTAGTTGGATTGAAGCCTACTAATTTGTTTATACCATTTACTAATACTTCAAGTCCTTGAAGCTTGTTTTCTTTCTTAGCTTCATTTCTTGTATAGCTTAATGTGTATATTTCTTCTGTTACGCCATCTTCAGCTATTACTTTAATCGTAATTGTGTTAGCACCGGTCTTTAATGCGTATTCAAATAAGTCAGATGTCTTTAATACGCCATCAACATATAATTTAGCATATGAATCTGTGTAACTGATTCTAATGCCTATTGATCCGTCAAAATCGCTAAAATTAAACACACCTAAATCTTGGGCGTAATCTGTTGGATTGAAAGTATATCCGGATAATTTATCGATTTGAATGTTTGTGATATCGGCATTGCTAGATACCACATAAATCTTCACTGTATAAGTGTTTTGAGTAGTTCCGTCTTCTGATCTAACCACAATAGTGAATGTGTTTAGACCACTTAGTAAAGTAGTGCTACCATTTCCACTAATAACTGTGCCGTTTTTACCCGCTACAGCTGCAATAGTAATCACTTTGTTTAAGTATTCTCTACCTAGTGACTTTTCCATTAGTAAGCTTAGTGGTATACCATCTAGAACGTTAGCCCCTTCTGCAGTACCCGTTAGGCTTGATAATAATGCTTCACTTGAAGCAACTGCTTGTTCATAGGTATAAGTATAGATAGTCCCTTTAGTTCCGAATTCGCTTTCTGATTGGATCTTAATTTGATTAACACCTTGTTTTAAGGCATATGTGAATTGCTTATTGACATCTAATGTCACCAATACATTATCAACGTATAGTTTTTGATAGGCGTCAGCTTGAGTAACAGTAAACACGAATGTCTTCTTACTAAATAAGAATTTACCTAAATCTACTGTGCCAGTGTGACTAGAAAAGTCATAAGCTACATCAGCAATCTCGATGTCATTGATTTCGTTATTGTCATTTTTTTGTGTAACTACGACATGATAATTGTGAACGTAGTTAGTATCTTCAGCAGTTACTGTAATCGTAAACTGCTTATTTCCACCCGGAGTGAATGTTAAGTCTGTGTATTGTTGGTTGATCGTTGCGTTTGGATGATTCTTGACCGCAACGATTTGTGACAACACAACGCCTCTATCCACGCGAATGGTATAGGTTGTGTTATTTCCAGTTGTAACTGGTGTAACGCCTTGAAGAAGGTTTCCAGAGGCTGTTAAAAATTCAAATTGCTTTAACGTTGTGTCTGTACTTGCTTCTAGACGCGTCAGTTTGATTTTGTATAATGAAGTGGTTACGCCATCTTCTGCTCTCATCGTGAATTGAAACTCAATCACACCTGTTGAAGTGAAAACCCATTTACCACTAATAAGACTTGGATTGGTATTGTATACGGTAGCCTTACTAGTTGAACTTGGATTTATTACCAATGAGTAGTCTTTTTGACTGAATGGTAATTGGATTGAAGTTAAGTCAAGAACGCCACCAGAGAACTGAGCGAAATTATAAGTTGTTCCATTAAGTACTATATTGTCAAAATTGGTTGAGTTGTTTGCTCTTTGAACCATGACTTTGTAGTCTCTTGTTGAACCATTTTCTGCTGTTACTCTAATGATATAGGTTTCTGTATTACCTGCTGTTATGGTCTTAGTTTCAGTATATATGGTTGCGTTATTCGCAAAATGAGAACCATGATCAATCGCTGGTAAAGTTGCTTTCACAGTCACTGATGCATTATAAGTTGAGTCAATTCTTAAGAAGTATGCGTCTTTTGCCGCATCAAATGATGGAATTAATGTTTCTGATCCACTTGTACTCGATACTAGAACTGATATTTCTCCAATATCCGTATTACTTCTTAATGCTTGACGTCTAATTGTATAGGTATATTCTGTTCCTTTATCCCCGGATTCAGAGGTTGCAAACACTTTGATAGTGGTGTTTGTTCCAGCTGCATTTAAGGTAACATAACCATTAATATCCCCGGGAGTAGTAATTTTTGCAAAATCACTCACTGCATCTGCAATGATTTTGATTCTATCTACTGAGCCTGCGACATCAATTGTATATGAAGGAGTTGCGGCATTCCATGAATACCCAATGACTTCGTTCTTGTTATTCTCTAGAACGATAGAATCCATTGTATTATTTTGATCAGCAACAACCACTTGTGTTTGATATACTCTTGAAACATTCGCCTCAGATGTAACTGTGACCTTGATATCGTATATCACACCGCGCACATAAGCGATGCTAGCGCCTGTTGAATAAATGGTATCGGTTGATGCTTTATACTCATACTTAACTTGTGTTAAACCGTTAGAATTACCACCAGTAACCGTTGCATCAATGAATAAGTTTCCCGCGATTAAGGCTGGATCAAGAACCAGTTTGCCATAATTAGTTGGTGGAATTTGGTCTGCAATAAAGCCATTTGGTTGAACACCAGCAATCTTTAAATCTGATAGCGTATTGATGGTGTCTGCTGCTTCTCTTATTACAGATATTTCATAATCAGTGGTAGTTTTATTCTCTGCTGTAACTGTCACAATAAAGGTTAATGTTTGTTCATTAACACCGTTAAATGTAACACTACCGTCAAGATTTCTTAACATGGTTGAGCCAAAAGACCCATTACCTGATTTATATTGAACGGTTGCATTTGCATGTGTTGCGAATAAATTGATGTCCAACACGTTTACAGTGTAAGGGACTTTGATGTTTGCAACATATTTATTACCAGTTACTTCAAAACTTGCATTAGTCAATAACGTTTCTGTAGTACTTCCTCGTTTAACTGTAATTGCAAATGAAGTGTCATTGGATAGTTTAACAATAGAAAGTGGGTATTCTTTCGATGAACCACTTTGTGATGTTACTTTGATAACATAGTTGGTTGTCCCAATAGATGGAGAAACATTTATAATTCCGGCTGGAACTAATGTAATGCCATCTTCATTGTATAAAGAGACAGATCCAAATTCTTTATATATATTAGCAATCGAATCCACTGAGAAGTTTACACTAGTAGTTGATTGATTTTTGATTGTGTAACTAAATTGAGTCCCATTAAAGGTTGCTCTATAGTCCGTTCCGCCTTCAGAGATAATGACATCATTCGTGTTTAATGTATTACTTGTTGACTTAGCTCTTTCAACGTAGAATGTGTTTTCCGACAATGTGCCATTTTCTGCAGTCATCGTAAATGTCACTCCGTATAAAGTGCCTTTATCGATAGGAGTGTTTGTAACATATTTCCATAATTTTGGATTTGTTGTGTCTTTTGTAAGGGTACCTGAAGATACCTGAGTTCCATCTTTACTGATAACGAATGTCCCTGATTTGATGGTAGATTCATTAAATGTAACGTTGAAGGTGAAGCCTGTTGCTGTTTCTATTAAGTTTACAGTCCCAGCTGGATCAGTACTAAAGACACCTGTGCCATTAGGCATAGATGATACTTTAATTCCATTTGTTATAACAGTAGCTGTTGAGTCTAGCACTTTTTGAGTAACATTAATCGTGTACTCTTTTGTCATGCCACCTGCTAATACTTTTACCACCACTGTATGAGTCCCACCAGTTAGGTTACTGAAAGTCACTTTACCATCTGTTTGAGCTCTTAATGATCCATTCAAATAGATTTCTTTTACAGCGTAAGATTCAGTTGAAACAGGTTTAATCGAAAAACCAGTAGCCTGTTGGCCTCCCGGTATTTCTACGTTATAGCTAAGGATATCTTTGTTAAATGTTGGTGTAGGTGAAAAACCATTTCCAGCAAACCCGAGACTTTCTAGAGTCAAAATAGGGTCATCAACACTAACAAAAGTCACAGTATGGGTCTCGGAAAGAGACCCATCCGTCACTGTAATTGTTACTACATCTCCAAGCTTAACCGTACCAGTTGTACTTTTAGTCATCGATACGGTTGCTGTTCCTTTAGTTGGAACTACATTGATCAACTCGGTTAATGGTTTTAAGCTATCGCCAAAAGTAATACCTACGTTATAGTTTGATCCGGAAGCTCCCACTGATTGTGCAGCTCCTCCAACGGATATACCACTTAATGATGCATCATTACCTGCAGTTGAGATAACGATAGGGTTAACTTTGATTTTAGTTTTATCATGATATGTATTCGTTGATACATCAAATAAACTACCACTTGGTACTGTAAAATCCACACTTAAGGTTGTGTTACTTACGTTATCGTAACCATCTACTTTGAATGGGATGGTAGCGATTCTAACTTCAGTATCTGCTGGAAGTGGCAAGTTATTGTACTTACCACTATCCCAGACAAACCCAAAAAATCCAGTGGAATCAGAGTTGATTGGCTTAAACAGTTCTTGTTTGTCACGACCAGTCCCAAGCGTTGCTATATTGTATTCATACCCTTCATTTAGTTTAAAGTAAGTATTATTCTTTAGCCATGCAGCTTGCATACTGGTAATTTGTCGATTTGCTCCAATACTTTTAATAATTACATCAATTGGTATTTCACCATATTCATCTAAGTAATTGACTAATTGATAGGGTTCAATATTAGATATGTTCGTATCAGCAAATCTGAAACTAACCTCAAATTGATCCCCGCTTGCACTCACTTCTTTCTGATTGAGTCCGAAGTTCAATAGAAACAATGATGAGATCACAAGTAAATAACTAAATATTTTTTTCATTCTATCTCCTTTAAATCTATGCATATATATCTCCTTTTCCAGAGACATGTCTATACAGCAAGTCTATATCAATGGCAGTTATTAGATCATCTTCATTAATCAACATAGATAATAGTTGCTCTTCAAACAAGTCTGTTTTTCCAGATACATATCTATAAATTAAATCGTTGTCAATAGCGGTAACTAATCCATCTCCATTAACGTCACCTTTTAAGACCACTCTTACACGGTCTTTAAACTCATCTGGGTTTGATCCATCCCTAATTACGACTTGTAGTCCTGTAAAGACCACTCTTTGTAAATCTGTAATTAATTCACCTTTTTGGTCTAGGAACTCAACTGTATCATTTCTGAACTTAGTTTTTAAATCCTCTATTGTTTGGTTCAATGATACACCTAGTAAATAAACTGGTTTATCTTCATTAACCCTTTCTAAAATCGGTCTAATTGTAGTTACATCCGCATTCACGATACTATAAGTGTCTTTGTATTCGTCTTTAACTTCAATAAATCCATCGAATGCGTATCTTGCTTTCAAGATAACCCAACCAATAGTACCCAGTTCTAAAGCGGTAATGATTGATGGTGAATCTCCAGATGCACGTTGTCTACCTTTTAATGACATTTCATCTAGTGATTCTTTAATCTCTACTAACTCCCAACCAATGAATTTATGATTTTCTTTAATTGGTGTTGGTAGTATCGCTAGAGGTGTCTCGATAGTGTATGGATCTGGTGGTAACTCTGTACCGCCATCAGTATCATATATGACTTCGTAAACAATCGGATTAAATGCTGCGTATAAAGCTAAATTGCCCGTTTCTTCAAAGACAAATGACGCTTTATCTGCATAAGTGATTATTTCAGTATTTGGATCAGTTTTCCAACCCGCAAATGTATAACCACGTTTTGAGAAATTACTTTCAGATAGAGATACCTGTGAACCGTATGATACGACTTCGGTTGGTAATCCCCCATCATCTACATCTATACCATAATAAATAATTTGATATCTATTTGGTTTGAATATAGGTTCTGTAGAAATATCTTTTGTAATTCTTGATAAATCCTGATCCCATGATACAAATCCGAAACCATCTCTTAATGGTGTTGGGATTGGATCCGTATCGAAGTCGATACCTGTATCATGTTCCTTAATAATCACAACTTCAAATGTGTCATACACGAAGGTAACTTTAAAGGTTCTAATCTTCTCTTCGAAGACTGGGATTACTTTTAAGTCCTGTGTAATCACATCAAAGGCTTTATCCCATCCAGTAAACACATAATCATATCTTTCAGTTTGAGCTTTCGTAGGAATTCTACTTGGTTCAATTGCAGATTCTCCATGATTAATGATTTGTAGGTCTAAGGCTTGATTGTTACCATCGAAGAAAGTGACTTTATAAGTAACTGGAACAACTTCATATACTGCGTAGTAATCGACGTTGCCAGTTAATAATTGCGCAACCATCTTGTCCCAACCAACGAATCTGTAAGTGAAGGTTTCTTCGCCAATCTTAACTGGCGTTGGTGGTGGAACAATTAGTGAACCATATCTTCCTTTAACTTGTTTTAGGATTGTAATGTGGTCATCGTCATAGAATGTGTATGTGTATAGTCTTAATACAGACACATATCTTACTTTAATCACTGTATCTTCTGTAATGAAGTTGAATGATTTATCCCATCCAGCAAACACATACTCATATTCGGTAGTTGGTGCTTTCGTTGGGATTAAGTCGAATGTTGGTTCGGTTGCCCCTGTACCATAAGCCACTTCTTGTTTCTTGATTGTATTACCGTATTCATCTACAAATGTTACTTCATAGGTTTGCAGGAATCGGTTGTAAACCGCTTCAATCACGGTATCGGCTTTAATATTTTCAGGTTTTTGGAACCACATTCTAAACTCATAATAGTATTGTTGGTTTCCTGATTTAGTTGGAACGCCTTCTGGAAGGACTCCACTAAATCCGTATTGAACCTCTTGAACATCAAATACTTTGCCATCACCATCTAAGAATGTGACGGTATAAGTTCTGATGGTTTCTAGATAAATTGGTCTAAATTCTAAGTCTTCAACCATTATTTCAGGCACTTCTTGATCCCAATCGATGAAAGTGAAGATGAACTGTTCTGTTTGGTCTTTGGTTGGTGCATTCGGTAAGGTGATTTGTGTACCATATGGCGCGCTAATCACTTTATATACTTCACCTTGTGCATCATAGAACGTATAGGTGTATTCATTTAACTCTTCATGAACGATTAGAACCACTCTTGTGTTGTCTGAAATGCTTCCGAAATCTTTACTCCAACTATAGGAGTATCTAAATTCTTGAGTATCCTCTGGAATAGTAACGACTTCAGGCGCTGTTGCAGGATGACCGAATTGGACTTGTTCTTCTTTTAATACTTGATTAGATTCTGTCACGAATAATACTGTATAGTATCTAACGACTTCTTTGAACTCGGCGATGATTGCAGTATCTTCTGTGATATTATCAAACGCTTGATTCCAACCCAAGAAAATGAATTCATATTCTTTAGTAGGATTCTTCATTGGAATACCATCTGGTTCTAAAGCAGATTGTCCATAGGCTACCATTTGTGTATCGAAGACATCGCCGTTACCATCAATAAAGGTAACTTTGTTTTGATTCTTCAATTCTTCAAACTCGGCATATAAATCTATAGAACGCGTGATGAATGAATAGTCATCACTATAACCTTTAAAGACATATCTGAAATCAACGGTTGAATCTTTAGTTGGAACTGTAACAGGCGTATCAGCAGATTTTCCGTATTCTACCGTTTGTTCACTAATGATCGAGCCATCTTCATTTAAGAATCTTACGGTGTAGTAGCGATCTACCTTCCCATAAGTTGCATGAATATCTTTCGATGCTTTAATGTTAGTAAAGTCTTCAACCCAGCCCGTAATTGCCCAAACATATAGGTCATCGATGACTTCAATGTCTAAGAACTTGATCGGGTCGTATGCATCTTTGCCGTATTCAACGGTTTGTGTATATAAGACTTTGTCTAAGCCGTTTTCTTTACCAATGAATCTCACTTGATAATATCTGTCGACTTCAGTGAATGTTGCAGTAACGGTTGTATCTTCCATAATGCTTGTTAGGTTTGTATTATCCCATCCAGCAAACACATAGTATTTAGTAGCGGTTGGTGTTTTAGTTGCACTTGTTGGTGGAACCACTGGTTTACCATATTCAACTAAGACACTTAAGATTTCATGAAGGTCTCCGTCTACGAAATTAACTCTAAATTGTCTAATCGATTCTTCGTAAGTAGGGTTAATGACTAAATTGCTATAGATTTGGTTGTAGTCTTTATCCCAGCCAGTGAAACGGTATTCAAACTTAGCAGTTTGGTCTTTCTCTGGACTGAGTGGCGCTGTTGCAGGTAATCCGTACTCTACTGTTTGTTTAGAGAGTTCTTCACCTTTAGCATCCATAAAGATAACTTCATAATATCTGTCATACTCATCAAAGAGCGCTTTAATTGTTAAGTCAGATTCAATGTCTGTAAAGCCACGATCCCAACCTTTAAAGATGTAAACTTTAACTTCTGTTCGATCTTTTGTAGGTTGCGTTAATGGGGCTTTAGCATCTGAACCAATTGTAACTCTTTGAACTTCGATGATGTTATTTTCGTGATCCACGAATGTAACCACGTAGTAATTAAAAGTTTCCTCAAAGATGGCTTCTACTGTGTAATTTTGTTTAACATTGGTTAAGGATGTAACGGTCTCGTTATTAGATTCCCAGCGTACAAACTTATAGAAGATTTGATCAGAACCTGTCTTAACAGGGGTTGGGAATGTGAAGTTTGCGCCATGATTAACGACAAACACATTGGTTTGGTCACCATTAATAACGGTCACTTCATACGTTCTAATACGGTTAACGTACTGCGCTTTAACCACAAGGTTGCTTCTTACATCAGAGAAATCTTTATCCCATCCAACAAAGACGTTTTCATATGCCTCGCGTGCATCTTCTTTAATTGGAGGGGTTGGTGCTGTAGCTTGACCTCTATACTCTACTTTTTCATTCTTTAAGGCAACCGTTAGGTCATAGCCATAGAATGTAACGGTATAGTAACGAGCCACTTCACTGAAATTAGCTTCTATTACGGTATCTTCTTTAATGTTAGTTAGTGGTTTATTCCAACCAGTGAACTTATAAGCAATTTCGCCAACCGGTGTTTTTCTTGGTTCACCGACTGGATTGTTTGCGTTTTGTCCATAAAGGACGGTTTGTACTTCATAGACATTATTGTCGCCATCCATAAAGGTGACTTTATATGGTCTTAATCTTTGTTCGAATAATGCTTTGACTGTCGTATCGCCCATAATCATTTGATAAGACTCATCCCAGCCAGAAAATACATACTCATGCATAGTCGTCATGGCTTTGGTTGGTGTCCCATTTGGAAGGGTTGCTTTTTGCATGTATTCAACGACAATGGTTTCACCAAACGGATTGTCATCGCCATCAACGAAGTTAACTTCATAATAACGATCAATTTGTGTGTACAGTGCATTGATGACTAAGTCACTAACAATGCTTGTATAGGTTTGATCCCATCCTGTGAACTTATAGGCAATCATACCTACTGGTGTCTTAATAGGCAATCCAGAAGGGGTAGTAGCCGCTTCGTTATAAGCTACTTGTTGAACGCTATAAGCTTTGCCATCGCCATCTAGGAATCTAACTTCGTAATAGCGAGGAGAGGTTTCATAGACTGCGGTTACATCAAGGGTTGATGTAATCGAGTCAAATGGTTTATCCCAACCTTTGAATGTGAAGTTTTCTGAAATGCTTGAAGCCATGGTTGGTTTGGTTGGCGCGAGCGCTCTTGTGCCATATTCATACATGTCTTCATGTAATACTTCACCATCTGGATTTAAGAATCTAACCTTATAATAACGATCAACCGCTTCAAAGATTGAATTGATTGCTACTGGGGCATTAATGACTTGTTCAAAGTTGAAATCCCAGCCCGTAAACTTATAGGCAAATTCATCAAACAGTTTCGTTGGGTTTTGAGTTGGTGCGGTTGCTTTTTGTCCATACTCAACTTTAATTTGTGTAAAGAAATTACCATTACCATCTTTAAATGTGACGTTATAATAACGGTCGATTTCTGTATATGTGGCTTTAATCGTAACTGGTTTCGTAATCATGGTCGTAAAATCAAAGTCCCATGCTTCAAAGAAGTATATCTTTGTTAGACTTGGATTCTTTTGTGGGATTAGACTAGATTCCACTGCGAAATCACCATGTAATACGGTTTGTGTTTCGATTGTGTTGTTATTACCATCCACAAACTTCACTTCATGTCTAGCTACTTGCCAGTTGGCAACTAGTGTAATGTTTTGTTCATCATTAAACGGTACTAAGGATTCCCCTAGTGCATTTGTGTACTTAATGCGGTCGCCATTTTCCTTAATCATGTACCAACCTTCAATTTCGAATCCGAACTTGAATGGTACAGCTAGTAAGTAATCCTTATTAGGAATGACATACTGTAATGGGTAAGTATTATTAGCGGTTGCTCCATCGTAATCATACGTAATGGTATATAAAGTTGTTTGAGTAGATAGTTTAGAGTTTTCCTTAACATTCTCAGAAATGTTTCTGGAGAATACTTTAAGTTGTGGGTAGTTTGAAGTGCCATCCACGTTATAGTTTGTCGTCCAATGTGTGGTGTTTAAATGCATTTGTAAGTCGCTATTTCCGATTGAGTTTAAGCCAGTCATATACGCTTTATCAAGACCATAAACTGTATTAGAGTCTTCTGAGTTTGATGCTGCTTTAGTTGGTTTAATGTAACCGGATACGTCTCTGTACGCACCTAAAATACGTGTGTCATAGAAACTGTTTTCAACAAATTCGCTTTCTAAGAAGCCTGCGATTGCGCCAACAAATTTTTTACCATATACCACGCCAATGTTATAAGTATAATTTGTAATGTTTGTTACTTTACCACTAATACCACCTACATAGTTAGAGCCTTTAATGTCTCCTCTGTTATAGGCATTTTCTAAGAGTCCGTCATTATGTCCAATGATACCACCAACATAATCAGAACCAATAATTTCTGCTTGGTTATAAACGTTAGATATTGATCCTTTGTTTAGACCAGCAATACCTGCTGTATAAGATAGCCCTTTAATAGAGCCTGATACACTTAAGTTCTTGATGGTTGCTTCTTTTCCGACATGGCCAAATAACCCTTGATAATTCAAGTTTTCACTAAGTTTAATCTTGAAGTTTGCACCATTACCATCTAGGTGACCTAGGAATGGGTTTTTCTCATTACCGATTGCTGTAAATTGATAGTTTTCTTCTGCATCCATAAAGTTGAATTCATCTGTTTCTGATGCAACTTTAAAGTAAACGCCTAAGTATCTATTGCCGCTATTAACGGTTTCTGCTAATGCGATAATGTCTGATTCATCTGTTAAGATATATGGATCATTCTCTAGTCCGCTACCTTTCATGAATGTGATGGATTTAACAGATTCTAATGAATCATTCTTAATGTCTGTGTTTACATTATTTGCAAAGAATGTAATTTGTGGATAGAACGCATATTCATTTACTGAAGGCGTAGTCTTGAATGATGCTGGATAATAGAAATTCATTTGTTTGGTTTGTGTCCCAATGCTATTTAATCCAATCATTTGTCCATGGTATAGCCCTTTGACTGTTGCGTTATCCAGTTTATCGTAATCGCCAAATGCTTTTGTCGGTTTGGATAATGTCATTGGTCCAAAGTTTTCAAGTACGTTAATATCGTAATATGAGCGAGATACTGATCCGCCTAAATACTGACCAACGATTGTACCAATCGAAGATTTACCACTAATGACACCGGATGTGTAAGCGTCATGGAGATGTCCGGCATCCATCTTACCGATAATACCACCTGCGATGGTTTCATCTGTTCTAACAGAACCTGAATGATAAATACGATTCGTGTTTGCATTTGCATCTGCTTGTAAGCCCACAATACCACCTGAAATATCCTTAGATGCGATGATATCGCCATCGTTAAAGGATTCAGTAACTGAGCTTCTATTTTCACCCACGATACCACCAATCACGGTGATACCTAAGATTTGTTTTGTATTATATGTCTTGGATACAGTAGCACGGTTTAAACCTGTAATACCACCGACGTGGCTCGCGCCTGTAACACTTGCTTTATTGTAACTTTCAGTTATGACGAGTTCGTTTTCACCGGCAATACCGCCTACATAAGAACCAAGTGCAGAAACGATTCCGTTGTTGGTTGCATTCTTAATTGTACCGACGTTAACACCAGTAATACCACCAATAGAGTTTGCCCCATCATTAACACTACCAAAGCTCTTAATAGTGGCTAGGTTTGTTACGTTTTCAATCGTACCGTAACTTCTACCTGCAACCCCACCTAAGTAACTTCTACCAATAATCTGTCCACTAACTGTAAGATTCTTAACAGAACTGCCTGTGCCTAATGTATGGAATATACCTAAATAGTCGCTAGACTCATTGTCTAAATCGAGAATGAAGTTTGCGTTATTACCATTTAAGTGTCCTCTAAAGCTATTTTGATCATCGCCTAGTGGTGTAAACCATAAATCTGCCAAGGTTAAATCAATGACAGAAACCCCATCTTGAACCTTAAAGTATTTATTGATGAAGTGGTTTTCATTTAAAATGAATTCATTAATAATCATCATGTCATACCCATTAGTAATAATATATGGGTCAAGAGCGGTTCCGTTACCTTCTAACTTCTTATCTGTAATAGACTCAAGTGAGTATTGTTTTCTCAGTGCATCCGTATGAGTGTTAAATACGAGAAGTTCAGGGTAATAAGAGGTAAAGTCATTACCTTGTTTGATGCTGTATTTAGTACGTTCTAAGTTCATTTGTTCATCGTTGTTTCCAATTGGATACAATCCAGTCATATTCTTAAGAACTAGACCCTTAACATCGGTTGTGTCTTCGGTTTGATATACGGCCTTAATAATTAATGATGCATTTGGATTATAAATACGTGCATTAACGTTTTCTAAGTTGTAATAAAGTTTCGATAACAGACCTGTGTTTGTAACAACAACCCCTGCTGTAAAGGCTTTAGAAAGAATCAATCCTGCATGGAAACCTTCAGTGATTGTCCCGCTATTAAGTGCTGAAATACCTGCAACATGGCTGGTTCCTGCTTCTAGACTTCCTGTGTTATATACATTGTGGATATCCCCTTCGTTAAGACCAGTAATACCACCTAAATATGAGTTACTTGTAAATAGTGTTCCATAGTTAAAGCTATTTTCAATGGTTGCACTTTCTTTGTTAACACCGGCAATACCACCCACATAGTTTGCACTAGCGTGGATTTCGCCCTTATTAAAGCTTTGAGTGATTTCACCAAGTGCGTCATTATACCCAGTAATACCACCCGCATAAAGGGTAGTACTTGATAATCTACCTTCATTATAAGAGTCATTGATAATCGATTTGTTGATACCGGCAATACCGCCAACATAATTTAAACCACTGACTTCTGCTTGGTTGATTAGGTTAGTTAACACACCTTCATTGGACCCAACAACCCCACCCACATAGTCAAGTGCAGAGACTTTACCAGTTACTATTAAGTTGGATATTGACCCCGTTGATCCGACTTGTCCAAATAACCCTTGGTAGTTAGCACCGTTTTTTATTCTAAGGTTGAACGTTGCCCCGTTACCATCAAATGAACCATTAAATGGAATGCTTGACCCAATCGCACTATAAATCACTTGATCCGATGCTAAATCAAAGGTTTTCTTAGCTTGATAAACCTTAAAGTATACATTAGTTGTCGCGTGATTTTGCGAAACGATTAAGCTTAGTGATTGCATATCTGCTTCACTTAAGATGAAATATGGTGTATCCATAGCCCCAGTACCTTGGAAAATACTCTTTGTAACTGAGTCTAAGGAATCATTTTTAACTTCGATATAACTGCTGTTTGCGAATAATGCTAATTGTGGATGATAAGCTGTATAACCCACATTTGGTTTAGTCTTAAATGCGGTTCCTAAATTAGCCTTGCCTAAATAACCTCCCGATAATTCTGAGGTTGTTAATCCATATACTGTTTCGTTATTTTCTGCATTACCAAAGGCTTTAGTAGGTTTATTGCCTGTAAGTAATAACATAACGGATAAATCATAATAACTTCTTTCGGTTTGTGCATTGGCATCGATACCACCAATGACGCCACCTAGAGCGCCACTACCTGTGACTGTACCGATACTATAGGTTCTACTTACTGAACCAGATGAATGACCAATAATACCACCAATGTAGTTTCTACCTTTAATTTGTCCGGTATTATAAGAGTCGTATATTTCTGTGCCCTTAGCTTGTGCACCTGCAATACCGCCCGCATAGTCGTAACGCGTAATCGTTACGGATGCGTTATTGTAGGCATTTCTAATAACACCATTGTTATAACCTACGATACCACCCGCATAATAATCATATGCAGTGATTGTAGCTAAGTTATATACATTTTCGATTAGACCGGCATTTCTACCTGCGATACCACCAGCAAATCTAGACCCTGAGCGAACAGACCCGCTAACAGATAGATTTCTAACAATACCAGTTGTCCCGATGTAACCAAATAACCCTTGATAGTATTCACCGCGATCACTATTTAAATTGAATCTTGCGAAATTGCCATCAAATGATCCTTCAAACTTATAGGTTTCATTTCCGATTGGAACGTATTTAGTAGTTAATGTATCTAAATCGATGAGAGTCACTTCATCTGCAACTCTAAAGAACATGCCTTTTAGGGTGTTCTTTGATAATACTAAGTCTGAAACAGCCTTCATATCATCGGCATTTCGGATGATATAAGGGTCGCTTTCAATACCAGTACCTTCTTTAAAGCGCATTGCAGAAACACTCTTTAGCGAAGCGGCTTTTACATCAGCAAGTGCATGTTTTGAGAAGTAACTTAATTGAGGATAATAAACTTCAAAGCTTGCTGGGCCTTTTGCTTCCCAGCTTGCAAGTGTTGTAAATGGCATATTAACAAGCGTTGGTTGATGCATGTTAGATGCAGATAAGCCTAGAACTGTATCTGTATCAGGCATATTACCAACAGCTCTAATTGGCGCGTATCCAGAGGTAGGTTTGTAGATTTCTGCAATCTCTTTATTGTAATAGAGTTTGTCGATTGTACCATCGTTAATACCAATCACACCACCGACAAATGAGTTTGCCGATAGTTTACCAACCACATAGTTGTTATTGACATCGCCTTGGTTGTATCCAACGATACCACCAGCAGTGTCTTTTGCGTTAAGGGTTGAGATGTAGTATGTTTCAGTTACGATGCCTTCGTTTGCACCAACGATACCACCAACTTTACTGTCCCCTACTACTTTTGTTGTAGAGTAGACGGTATTGACAGTCCCTTTATTATAACCAACCACTGAACCTACATAGTTTGTGCCTGTTATCGTTCCGGATGTGGATAACTTAGAGATGACTGCATCAGTATCTGTATAACCAAATAATCCGATATAGTTTGTAGAAGATAGACCTAGTTTAAAGTCTACACCACTACCATCGAAGAACCCATTAAATGGATTAGCCATTGAACCAATTGGACCATAGTTTAGTCCTGTTAATGTCATGTCAAACGTAATTGCGTTAGCTCTTACTTTAAAATACACATCTTTAAATGAATTCCCATTATTTACCAATGTACTAAGAATCGTCATATCGTATTCATTAACGATGATATATGGTGAGGTGATTGTTCCTAAACCTGCAAATATATAAGATGTAATGGAATCCAATGAATCCTTCTTAGTAACATCATTTTTCTCTGTAAATACTTTAAGTTGAGGGTAGAATGCATTGATGCCATCGTTTGGAATCAATACCCAGTGCGTTAAGTCTAAGGATAACTTAGTTACCCCTGTTAGATAGGATTTACCTACACCTATTACGTCCTCTTGGTCGAGAACGTTTCCAACCGCTCTAATCGGTTTTGCCCCAACGGTTGAAATGTCAGCTTCGATCAATGATTGATCATAGAAGCTGTTATTAACGGTTGTTGTTCCTATGCTTGCACCAAGAACACCACCGACATTATTTAACCCTCTAATCGTAGATGAGCTATATGTATTATCAATGCGTCCATTGTTGAGGTATCCAACGATACCGCCTACATAAGAACCTGTGCCTTTGACACTATTTCTATTGTATGCAAACTCAACTTGAAGATTGGCATCACCGGAACCAACAACGCCACCAATGTGAGAGGTACCTGAGATTTCTCCATAGTTAAACACATGCGCCAATTTCTCATTTTGTGCATGTCCACTAATCCCTGCAACATGTGCTCCGGTTGCAGTAATGTTATTCATATTATATGCGTTAGTAATACTTGAGTTATTTGAATAACCTGCAATACCACCAACATAGTTTCTTGCTTTAATCGTTGTCTTAGAGTATACGTTATTGAGTTTCGTATTGAGTGCATACCCAACAACTGCCCCAACGTAATCTCTACCGGTTAAATCACCAGATACGGTTAGGTTTTCAATTGAACCATTTTCTACATAGCCAAATAACCCTAAGTAATCGGTTGTTGTCTTATTGATTCCAATGATGAATTCTGCGTTGTTTCCATCAAAGAATCCCATGAACTTTCTTGTTGCACTACCGATTGTATCGAATAGTAAGGTTGGATCTGTTAAATCAAATGAAGTAACCCCATCTAGAACCTTGAAATAGATGCCAAGTAAGTTATCGGCCTTAGCTACATCCGATAGTACTTTCATATCGCCTTCATGTCTAATGATATAAGGGCTATTCTTATCTCCACTACCTGCAGCAAATCTAATGATTCTTGCAGAAAGTTCAGAATTATTCTTAATCGTGCCATTAACATTGTTTCTAAAGCCTGTTAATTGCACCAAATAGTCATACATACCAGTGGTTGCACTCGTAGCCCACAGAGTAGATGTAAGGTTTAAATCTGTAAGGTTAAATAGAATTTCTTTAGCAACCCCACGAACATCATCAGTGTTTTGTTCATTACCGACTGCATATAATGGTTTGATTCCAGTGGTTGGCGTAAAGAATTCAATCACAGTAATATTAAAGTATGCGTTTGATACCTCACCGGTATTGTATCCGACGACCCCACCAACGTACTGTAAACCACTAATACGGTTGCTGTGGTATACTTCGTTAATTACGCCTGCGTTATGACCTACTACCCCACCGACTCTTGCGCCAGTTGAGTATACTTGACCAGTATTGTAGGCAAGGGTTAAATTAGACATGTTTTGTCCAATGACACCACCTACATAGTTTTGACCATTGATAAGCGCTGTACTATATACTTCGCTTACCTCACCTTGGTTCTTACCAATAACGCCCGCAACATAATGTCTACCAGTAACTTGCCCAGTTACAGATAATCTCTTAACAGAGGCTTCACTAGAGATATTCCCGAATAAGCCTTGGTAGTCGTTTGAAACATTAATATTTACGTTAAAGTTTGCATAGTTTCCATCAAAGTGACCACGGAATGGTACTTCCGAAGAACCAATGGCTTTAAACTCAACAGTTGATAAATCGATATTAGAAATATTGGATCCGACTAAATAGTAAATGCCTAAAGCATCAAAGTCGACCGTTAATGAGTTGGATAAATTCACCATATCAGATGGTGTAGAAATGATGTAAGGACTTGCCAGAGTACCGTCTCCTAAGAACGGATTGGTTCTAACTGACATAACTGAATCATTCTTGATTTCATCTACTAAACTTGTCGCAAACACTTTTAATTGAGGGAAATATGCATAATTTCCTTCAATATCGCGATAAGTCCAATATGTAGACCCAAATTTGGTTGAAAGCGAATCCGAGAACATGCTTGTTTTCAATACACCATGACCAGATACTGCTGTTGATGGTTTTAATGTACGAGGTTGTTTATAACTCATTAAGACTGAAACATCATAGAATAGATTTAATCTAACGTTTGCAGACCCTGTATAACGGGTTTGGTTGTCATTACCAATGACACCACCAACAGTTGCGTTTGCTGAAACAAGACCTGAACTGTATGCATTCTCAACTCTATTGGTTGAGTTTGCACCATAAGTATAAACAGTATAAGCATAAATATGACCAATGACACCCCCGGCTGTATTGTTTGCTAAAATTTCTGCTCTATTGTAAACGTTAGAAACGGTTCCTCTTAGTACGAATGATACGATACCACCAGCATAAGTAGCCGTTGCGGTAACATTACCATTATTATAAGAACTGTTAATGGTTCCGTCTAATTGATAACCAACAATACCACCAACATAGCTTCTACCGTTGATAATTGCTTCATTATAGACGTTTTGGACTGTCCCTGATTCTTTATAACCTACAACACCTGCTGTATGATCAAGACCAGTAACCGTACCACTGACAGATAAATTCTCAATAGTACCAAAGCCAAAATAACCAAACATAGCTTGATAGCTTGCGGCTGCATTATTAATATTTATAATGAATTCTGCATTATTTCCATCAAATGATCCATAGAATGGTTTTGAAGATGACCCAATTGGGACGAAGTTGTCTAGAACAAACTCTTCAATGCCTTCATCCACTTTAAAATGGAATCCTTTGAATGTATTACCTTTATTTACTTTTTCTCTTAATGCATCGATATCGTCAACGGTTCTAATCAAGAATGGATAATCCGGTGTTCCTAACCCATCGCCAATATCAACTTTAACGCTATTAATTGAATGATTTACAATACCTTCTGTTTCGCTTGATGCGAAAACAGTCAATTGTGGATAATATGCTAAGCCATCCGCATCCGGTTTAAAGGTGAAACCACTTGGTAATCTTCCAGACATATCCTTGAATAGAATACCGCTGTTTAATCCTTGTGTAGATGGGTCAGTTGAAGGTTTAACCGCCTTAACTTGATCGTAGTTAGCAATGACTGTAATGTCATAGTATAGATTTGATCTAACGTTGCTTGAACCTGTATACCTAGCTGGGTTATCATATCCGATTACCCCACCAGCATAGCTATTTGCTGTGGAAGTACCTGAACTATAAACGTGTGAAATAGAGTTCGTCGCATCCATACCATAACTTGGTACAGTGTAAACATAAGTATACCCAACGACCCCACCAGCATAGCTTGTAGCAATAATTTCACCTCGGTTATAGGCGTAGGCAAGAGTACCTCTGTCGATTAACCCAATGATTCCACCGGCATAGGATCCGGTAGCTTCTACTTTGGCCGTATTATAGACATTTCTTATGATACCTGTTGACATTTGTCCAGCGATACCACCGACATAACTTTGACCTCTAACACTTCCCGAAACGGAGAAGTTTTCAACGATACCAGTTTGTGTATAACCAAATAAGCCTTGATGGTTTTGGATACGATCAATTGCTAATATAAAATCAACGCCGTTTCCATCAAAGTTACCAGCAAATGGTTTTGAAGGAGATCCAATAGGTTGGAAGTTCGCCAAATCAATTTGGCTGATGTCATCATCAACCTTGAAATGGAAACTGTAGTAAGTATTTCCTAAAGCTACTTTTCTTGAGAGTTCATCCATATCAAACTTGTCTCTAATCAAGAATGGGAACTCCTTAGTTCCTAAACCATCCCCAACTTCATAAGCAGTTGACAGTGAAGAATCTTGTCTAATACTTTCTACGCTATGATTTGAGAACACTAATAATTGAGGATAGTAAGCGGTTGTCCCACTCTTTGGCTCATAGTGCCATAGGTTTGTAGGGAATCCTAGAGTATTTACAGATCCATACACTAAATCACTTGTTGTTCTACCATAAGCATGCCCAGTTACAGGTGGCTTAACCGTTCTTGGTTGGTCATAAGTAACGAGTATGGATGTATCATAGTAAAGACGCGTACGCGCGTTAGCACTACCTGTATAACGTTCCTGGTTGTCATTCCCAATGACACCACCAACGGTTGTGTTTGCTGCTACCAACCCTGAATTGTATGCATTTTCAACTCTATTGGTTGAGTTAGCACCATACGTATAAACAGTATATGCATAAATATGACCGATGATTCCGCCAGCTGTATTATTCGCTAGAATCTCTGCTCTATTGTAAGTATTTGAAATCGTTCCTCTTAATACAAATGATACGATACCACCTGCATAAGTACCAGTTGCTGTAACGTCACCGTTGTTATATACGTTGTTGATGGTTCCATCTAACTGATAACCAACCATACCACCAACATAACTTCTACCATTGATGACAGCTTCATTATAGACATTTTCTACTGAACCAGATAGCTTGTATGCCACCAATCCAGCTGTATAATCAAGGCCTGTAACTGACCCTTGAATCTTCATATTTTTAATCGTCCCAAAGCCAAAATAACCGAACATAGCTTGATAGCTTGCGGCTGGACGATTGATACTTAAATTAAATACTGCGTTGTTTCCATCAAATGACCCATAGAAATGATGTGAAGGGGATCCTATTGAGTCAAAATCACCCAAGTTGAATTCTGTAACGCCATTATCTACCTTGAAATAGAATCCTTTAAATGTATTACCACGATTAATCATGGTCTTTAGATCTTCAATATCTTGTTCATTTCTAATTAGGAATGGGAAGCTTTCAGTACCTAGACCATCTCCAACATTCACTTTGACAGATTCTTCAGATCGTGCCTTAGTTGTCGCGTTTTGATTATCAGAGAAGTAGGTTAATTGTGGATAATATGCATACCCATTTCCATCTGCTTTGAAAGAGAAACCTGATGGCAACTTCGCTTGCATTTCTTTAAACATAATACCGCTATTTAAACCTTGTGTAGAAGGATCTGTAGAAGGCTTGATTGCTTTTACTTGGTCATAATTAGCAATAACAGTAATATCGTAGTATAAATTAATTCTAACGTTAACATCGCCAGTATATCTTGCTGGGTTATCATACCCGATAACCCCACCAACATAGCTATTGGCTGTGGCAGTACCTGAACTATAAACGTGCGAAATAGAGTTGGTCGCATTCATACCGTAACTTGGTACAGTGTAAACATAAGTATACCCTACAACCCCACCTGCATAACTTACGGCGACAATTTCACCGGTATTGTATGCTTGTGTTAAAGTACCTCTATCGATTAATCCAACAATACCTCCAGCATATGAACCATATGCTTCGATTCTCGCTGTATTGTATACATTTCTGATTGTACCTGTCGATTGTTGTCCTGTAATACCACCAACATAACTTAACCCTTTAACAGAACCAGAAACTGAAAAGTTCTCAATGATACCTGTTTGTGTATACCCAAATAAACCTTGGTAACTAACAGATGGATTATTAATATCTAAAACAAAATCTACGCCATTACCATCAAAGTTACCAGCAAATGGTTTTGAAGGAGATCCAATAGGTTGGAAGTTCGCCAAATCAATTTGGCTAATTCCATCGTCTACTTTGAAATAGAAACTGTAATATGTATTTCCAAGTGCTACTTTTCTTGAAAGCTCATCCATATCAAATTTAGTTCTAATTAGGAATGGATATTCTTTAGTTCCAAGACCATCACCAACGCCATAAGCTGTGGATGTTGTAGAATCATTCTTAATTTTTGCTACTGAACTGCTTGAGAAAGCTAACAATTGAGGATAATAAGCGGTTGTTCCACTCTTTGGCTCATAATGCCAAACAGACTCAGGGAAGCCTAATGTATTAACCGTACCATATACCAAGTCACTAGTTGTTCTACCATAAGAATGTCCTGTTACAGGCGGCTTAACGGTTCTTGGTTGGTCATATGTCACAAGCACGGATGTATCATAATAAAGACGCGTACGAGCGTTAGCACTACCTGTATAACGGGTTTGGTCATCATTACCAATGACGCCACCTGCCGTTGTATTGGCAGAAACAAGCCCTGAACTGTATGCATTTTCAACTCTATTGGTTGAGTTTGCACCATAGGTATAAACGGTATATGCATATAAATGACCGATAATCCCACCAGCTGTATTGTTTGCAAGAATTTCTGCGTTATTGTAAACGTTTGAAATAACGCCTCTTAATACAGTTCCTACAATACCACCTGCATAAGTACCAGTCGCGGTCACACTTCCGCTGTTGTATACACTGTTGATGGTTCCATCTTCCTGACGACCAACAATAGAACCTACATGGCTTCTACCATTAACAGTCGCCTTGTTATAGACATTTTCGATTGTCCCTGAATATTTATAGGCAACTACCGCTGCAGTATAATCAAGACCTGAAACAGATCCACTTGTTGATAGATTACTGATTTTACCATAACCAAAATGCCCGAACATAGCTTGATAGCTTACGGTCGAGTTGCTTATATTCAAAATAAATTCTGCATTATTTCCATCGAATGATCCATAGAAAGGTTTAGCAGCGGATGCACCAATAGGAATAAAGTTTCCTAGATTGAAACTGGTTCTACCATCTGCTACTTTAAAATAAAATCCTCTATAGGTTTCACCCGTCTCAATTTGAGTTTTGAGTTTATTAATGTCATCTAAAGTTCTAATCAAGTATGGATAGTTAAGTGTCCCAACACCATTAGAAATATCTACTGTATTGCTTTCTAAGGATGCAGCCTTGATGTTAGAATGTGAACTTTCAGAGAAGTATCTTAGTTCAGGATAGAATCCATATCCACCGTTAATATCTCTAAATGAGAAAATTGCCGCTAACTTGTCTTCCATACCGCTAAAGAATACTTCACTATTTAGTCCCTGGGTACTAGCCATTGAACTAGGTTTTCGATTGGATGCTACTTTGTGATTAGAAATCACTGATATATCATAATACAAGTTGACACGTGCATTTGCACTACCTGTATATCGTGCTGGGTTATCATAACCAATGACCCCACCAGGGTTACTGTTAGCTGTAACTGTACCTGAACTATATACGTTTGAAATTGAGTTAGTCGTATTTGAACCATAACTTGGAACAGTGTAGACATATGTATATCCTACAATACCACCAGCGTTATTTACCGCAATAACATCTCCACGGTTAAATGCATTGGATAAAGAACCCATACTGAGTAATCCAACGATCCCACCAGCATGTGAGCCCAACGCTTCGACTGTTGCAGTACTGTATACATTTCGAACGGTACCACTTGCCATCTGACCAACAATACCACCAACATAGTTCAAACCCTTAACTGAACCAGAAACTGATAAGTTTTCTATGACACCTGATTGAGTAAAACCAAAAAGCCCTTGATAATTTAAAGTTGGATTATCAATGGCTAAAACGAAGTTCACACCATACCCATCAAAGTTACCTAAGAAAGGTTTTGTCGATGATCCAATTGGCGTGAAAACTCCAAGATATATCTCAGAGATATTTGCATCTACTGTAAAATATTTCCCCGAGAAATTTTGTCCTTGTGAAACTAATAGAGAAAGCATATCCATATCTGCCTTACTGCCAACAACATATGGATTAGCCTGAGTTCCTTCTTCAGATAAGAACTGAGTTGCGAACGCAGGCTCTCTTCTTGGAATCTCAACAGTCTCGTCTTTTTTCGTTAGACTATTAACGAGAAGGAAGCCAAAAGAAAGTATTAGTACTGAGGCTAGTATGAATTTGTATTTATTCTTAAAACCCTTTAACATCAACATTCTCCTAACAATTACAAATCGTTTTACACCTTAATTATATAATTAAGTGAGGGAATTATTAAACGGATCATGATAAAAAAAACGAACAATCAATCAGAATGGATGATAAATCGCTTTATCAAGGGATTGTATGAAGCAAAATAAAAAAATTAATAATTATACGAATGAGTAGAAAATGACATAGTAAAGGGGAAAGTACATTGACACATCAGAAAAAATCAATAGTAAAAATCATTCAAAATAAGAAAATATAGACTAAACAAATGAAAAAAACTCAATTTTTGTAAATTTATTGAAAAAAAGAAATATAAATTAAGGCTAATAAATTTATTATAAAAAATATAAATAACGAGAAAATATATTCTTGAATCATGAATGTTTTTTTTATAATATTTTTTTATTCGCAAAAAAAAGTGCTCATATTTTTGACTGAATAAATAATAGAAAATCGCTTTGTTACAATAAATTAAGACAATAAAAATTTCTAATACTTTTATTTTTTATTGCGGATCATTTTGTAATTATTAATTAGACAGAAGTATTGTATACGATTTATAGATTTTATATAAAATAGTTAATTAATAATGATTTTTTAACATGGCTAATTTTACAAGTGTTCTGACTACTGAACACTGTTTATCTTATTTTTCACCTTTTTCTTCTAAGTGGGACATAAGAAGTCCTGCCACAGTACTTAATATTATGTCATTAATCCGTAAAATCATGCATATTTTTTGTCCGATAAATCTCATTAATAAGCTGTTTTACGGGATTTTGAAACCTGAAAATTAATATGTAACAGCGTTTTTGGTTTTTAATGCTTTATTGACTAATATACCTATTTTTTATTTTTGATGTATTGTTTACTTTGATGTTGAAATCATATTTAATTCAATCACTATCAGCAAATTAGTATCGGCTTTAAATTTAAGAGTATTAGCTCTTCTTTTTGTAAGTTTTACTTGTCATATTATTGTAATATTATCAGATTAAGAAATAAAAAACCATTCAAGCGAATGGTTTAGAAAAAATACTTTGATGCTCTTTTGGATACATATATCTCAATGGCTTCTTTAATAACGACTATGTCTACTGAACCATGTTCCTTTTGCTCACCGTCAGTATTCCATTCTACTTTTGGATCTGCTTTAATACTATATCTGGATGATTTTAATTGATGACCACCCTTAGTCACAAGACCCCCTAGTGCAAAGAATGATAACACTTTGAACAGGGTTAGCAATCCTCTTCTTTCGAATAATCTGGCTTCCAAAATGCCATCATTAAGTTTGGATTTTCTAATTAAGAATAGATTTACTCCACCCACTCTCGGACCATTTAAGAATAAGAGTAACGTGAACGTTCGTTCGATTATGCCATGATCATATTCAATTCTAAGAGGTATCTTGTAGTCATAAAACATATCTGTTATTCCACGTACTACATAAGCAAGTGCCCCGAATCTTTTCTTATCGGAACGCTTGATATCATAGCTTGCTTTTGCAAATTTACCTGTCGCTGCTGCATAGGTAAAATACGTGTCATTTAGTTTGGCGATGTCCATTTTTCTTGAGACACCATCTCCAAGTATGAGCTTGACTGCCTTCTTAACATTTCTTGGAATCCCTAAAAGATGTGCAACGTCATTAACCGTTCCAGTTGGTATGTACCCAATCTTAGGTTTCACTTCTAGAGTCATTATGCCGTTAACTACTTCATTAAGTGTTCCATCTCCCCCAGCGACCAATATAAGATCATAGCCCGGTTTTGATGCAAACAGCATTGCGTCGTTTTGTTTTGTAGTTTTTAATACTTCTACTTCGTGACCTTTATCTGTAAATGATTGAACAATTCTTCGATGGTTTTTTTCAATTTTGCCTTTTCCACTTTCGGGATTAAAAATGAATCCTATTTTCAAACAGATCACCTCATTTCTATTCTATCAAACTTATATTAAACGCGCTAATGATTAAGATAAAAATATTTTATTACTAAATTATAAATACTCATTTAAAATAATTGCCGACTGATAAATAGTTGGTAATCCACTCCCTGGATGTGTCCCACCACCAACCAAATACAAATGATTGATATCTTTGTATTTATTTTGCGGTCTAAATGCTAACATTTGGCCAAGGTTATGGGCTAAATTGAATACTGCTCCATATTTTACATTATAGGTAGATTCCCAATCTTGAGGTGTAATGACCTTAGATGTAGTGATGTGATTTCGAATGTTGATTCCGTGCTTTCTCTCTACAAGATCGATTGCTTGACTGTATAGTTGATCCTTATCTCTTTCCCAATCCTTCGGCGTTCTAAGGTTTGGTACTGGAACTAATAAGTAAAGGCTTGAATGGTTTTTAGGTGCGTATGAATCATCCATTAGCGATGGATTATGTAGATATATGCTTAAATCATCAGAATATTCCCCTTTAGCAAGCCCATTCAAGTACGCTTCATAGTTCTTCGAGAATATAATCTCATGATGGGCAAAGTCGAACTTTTTGTCTAATCCTAAATAGATCATAAAAGTCGAGATACTATACTTCATTTTCTCTAGTTTATGAGGTTTGTGTTTTCTTAAGTGTTTTTCTTCTATGAGATTTGTCATTGCATAAGAAAAATCTGCATTCACTATTACTTCATCAAAAGGAAAAAACTGTCCACTCACAACAAGACCTTTTGCATTTTTGTTTTCGACTACTATTTTTTCAACAGGTGCTGAAAGATGAATGGTTCCCCCATTTCTTTCGATAAGCTCTGCCATTTTCTCGTTAATTTGATTAAGTCCACCTTTAACATGGTATAAACCCAATGCATGCTCTAAATAAGGAAGAATTGTGAATACCGATGGCGCATCAAAGGAAGACATCCCAAGATACTTAGACTGAAACGATAAAGAATTGATGAAATTACTATTTCGGTTAAACTTGGATAAGTGTGAATATACTGATTGAGCTGGTCTCAATTCAGGAATTGCTTTTAAGACATCTTTTCTTAGGTAATTAGAAACGTTTGGAAATGGTCTTTTCAAAATGGACTCAATCGCATTGAGTTTAGTTTCTTGTGCATTCAACCAGTTCAAATAGCTTTCGCCCATCCCTTTGGAATATCGTTCATACATATTTGCATTGTCGATTGGATCTTTACTCATATTAAACGTTACATCATTAAACATGAGTGTGTATAGATGATCTAATCTAATTACTTCTAACTCTTTTTCTAACTCATAACCAGCAAACTTAAACACATCCCTTAGTATATCGATATACATAAGGCATGTTGGGCCTAAATCAAACTGATAGTCTCCGATAGTAATTCTTTGTGATCTACCACCAACGCGTTGATCTTTTTCATAAATATGGATGTCATATCCTTTTTTACTTAATACCATTCCGGCAGCTAACCCACCTGGACCTGCCCCAATGATTGCGATTTTCTTCATATGTTTATTACCTCGTTTGCTTTATGAAACTCTTCTAAAAATGTACGCATCTCTACCATTAAGATGGTATTTGGCGCGCCTTTAAGGACCATTCCGTCCAAATACATCATGCTTTTGATAATTGGAAACATGCCTTTTTCAAATGTCATGCCCGAATTAACACCCAGCTTAATGGTTTCCATCATTTTTCTCGTGAGCGATACCTCACTGACCGTTTTATTTTTAAAATCCTCATATAACTTTAGAAACTTCTCTAGGTATCTTTCATATTGACTACCATATATTTCTTTCGAAGCCATGTCATTGAGTGCTATAGCACAATTAGAATAGTCATAATAAGCCAGATTGTCCATGAAATCAAATAAGCCTAATTGAATTTTCTTTCCTACAGTTGAAATGGCGCCTGTGTCGATAAAATAGAAATCATTACCCTTCTTAATGATGTTACCTGGGTGAAGATCCCCATGAAATGTCCCAATAATGAACACATAAAACCCATGAATATGAAATATCTCAAGAATATCCTTTAAATCTAATGATTTTGTCTCTAATAAGTAATCTATTGTTTCGCCTTCTATATACTCTGAAACAAGAATATGTTCATTGGATAATGACTCGTATATTTTGGGAAACTTTAACCTTGATAGGTCAAATACACCCTCATACCTCGTTTGAATGTTCTTAAGTTCTCTTCCATTACGGATTTCATTTCTCATATCGAGTTCTGCTAATGTATAGGATTCAATATGTTCTAGTATCCCAATAGGGTCAGCCACTTTTTTAAGTTTTGGATAAAAGAATAGGATAAATTTAATGAATCTTCTTAATGACTTTACGTCTTTTAGGAACTTCAGTTTGAAGTCTTTTTTGATTACCTTAATCACGACTTCTTCACCATTTAATAATCTGGCTTTATGAACTTGGCCTATAGATGCACTGCCAATTGGCGTCTCTTCAATCGATTCAAAGTTATTGAGAAAACCTAGTCTGGCATATTTTTCTATTAAACTCAAAAAATCTTCATTAGGGATAGGTACTGTTTTAGTGTATAGTTTTGCTAGATGGGTACACGTCTTTTCATTAAGAAAATCAATTCTTAATGCGAAAGTCTGTGCGATTTTGACTGCCAATAGGCCTTGTTTTTGAATATAATCGATGTTTGGCAATCGCTTTTTATGAAATATTTCACGAAACAGTTTTATAAACATTATCCAACGCATGTTTCCACACCCTTATGTCTCTTTATTATACCAAAAAAAAGACTGAAAGTTGCCTTAGGACAACTTTCAATCGATTATTTTACTTTAGTAAAAGTTCATTCATTGCAGTAATATATTCCAAAGGATCTTCCATTGGTAGCCCTTCAATGATTAATGCTTGATTATACAGTAGTGTTGAGTAGTTCTTAAGTTGTTCTGGCGAATCCTTATATACTTTCTTAATTACTTCAAAGAACTTATGATCAGGGTTTAGTTCAAGGATACGTTCAGCTTTTACTTCTTGACTGTTTGGCATTTGTTTTAGGATGTTTTCCATTTCTAAAGATAATCCTTCTCCAGAAACAATACAAACAGGTGAATCCTTTAATCTGGTAGATAACTTAACCATAGAAACTTTTCCTGATAAGTTTTCCTTAATGGCCAGAAGCAGGTCGTGATGAGTTTTAGCTTTTTCTTCTACTTCTTTTTTCTTAATTTCATCGGTAACGTCTAAGTTAGCTGTTTGAATGGACTTAAATGGTAATTCTTCATAGCTGTTCATTATTTGAATCATGAACTCATCAATTTCATCCGTAAATAACAATACTTCATACCCTTTTTCATTGATGATATCCATTTGTGGAAGGTTCATAATTTGAGTCTTTGATTTACCAGTCGCATAGTATATTTCTTTTTGGTCTTCTTTCTTGCGAGAAACATATTCTTTGAATGTGATGTATTCATCACTTAAATTCGTTTTGAATAAGATTAAGTCTTGGAGAAGTTCTTTGTTTACGCCAAAGCTTTGATAGATTCCGTATTTTAACGTATTCTTGTATTGATCAAATAGGGTAATGTAACGTTCTCTATCATTTTCAAGCATCTTTTCTAACTCACTCTTGATTTTCTTCTCAATGTTGGACGCTATCTTCTTAAGTTGTCTGTCGTGTTGTAGGAGTTCTCTAGAGATATTTAGTGATAAATCTGAGCTATCTACAATGCCTTTTACAAACTTAAAGTGATCAGGGATTAAGTCTTTGTTTTTATCTTGAATAAATACGCCTTTTGAGTAGAGTTGAAGGCCTTTTTCATAGGTTTCTGAGTAGAAGTTGTATGCAGGTTTTTTAGGTATAAATAGTAAGGCTTGATAGGTTAGCATGCCTTCAATATTCATATGAATTACATGTAAAGGATCTTCAAAATCATTAAATTGATGCTTATAGAAAGCATTTAGGTCTTCTTCTTTAATATCTTGTTTAGAACGTTTCCAAAGTGGAGTCATTTGGTTAAGTGGCTTATTGTCTCCCTTTATATAAATCGGATATCTTACGTAGTCACTGTATTTTTTGACTAGTTGTTTGATCTCAAACTCGTCTAAGAACTGATCAAATGTCTCTGATTCTTCGTCTTCGATGTTATCTCTTAAAGTAAGAATGATTTCTGTCCCAACATCTGTTTTATCATAGGTATCGATTTGATAGGTAGAAACCCCATCACTTTCCCAAACATATCCTGTATCAGAGAAAGGGGATTTCGTTAGTACTTTGACAGACTTCGCGACAATAAAAGCACTATAGAATCCTACGCCAAATTGACCAATGATGTTTGTATCATTTTTGTCTAATTGCTCGATGAATTGTTTTGAACCACTTTGTGCAATCGTTCCTAAGTTCTCAACCAATTCTTCTTCAGTAAACCCAATTCCATTGTCTTTAATCGTTAATGTTTTAAACTCTTTATCCATAGAAATCTCGATTTTATACCCATCTGACGTTACTTTTTCATTAGTGAGTGATAGAAAATGTCTCTTATCTATCGCATCACTTGCGTTAGAAATCAGTTCACGTAAGAAGATTTCTTTTTGTGTATATATTGAGTGTGTTACTAAATGTAACAGTTTCTGAGATTCCGTTTTAAAAGCATTTGTCTTTGCCATAATATCGCCTCCAATATTAATTTTATCAATATTTTTGGCAATGTCAATAGTCAAGTGCCAACTGTGTTATATTGTGTTTTTATAGAAAAAAGAAACGCTACTTGTATAGCGCTTCAAAATTTATTAATGAGTTAGTGAGTTAGTAAGTTAGTGAGACTTTTTTCTCTTGAAATATACTTGACTGATAGACTCTTCTCTTTTGGAGTATTTTTGAGTCGATTTTTGTGGTTTCGATTTCTTAGAAAAAGAGTAATTTCTTTCGTCTTTTGACTTTTTACTTATTACACTTGATTCTTTAGATTGCCCAGTTGATGAGGCGTTCTCGCGTTTGTATGGTTTTTCGAATCGTGATTCTTTAGGTTTGTTGTGATTTCTAAAACCACCTTTAGAACCATGTCCTTTTTCTTCCGTATTCCTAGGAAGTGGTTTTGATTCTTGAGCAACCCCTTTTACAATATGATAGTCATGGTTATCCATCACTTCGATTGGCATTTTTATATGTTTTTCGATAGCATCTAATAGCTTGATTTCATCTGGTGAACAGAAAGTATAGGCTTCTCCAGTTAGTCCTCTTCTACCCGTTCTTCCCATTCTGTGAACGTAAGTTTCTGGGGTTTCTGGTAGGTCATAGTTAACGACGTGGGATAACTCATCTATATCAATCCCTCTAGCTGCAATGTCTGTAGCAACCAACACTCTGATTTTACCATTTTTGAAGTCATTTAGGGCTTGTAATCTCTGATTTTGGGATTTATTTCCATGAATGGCACTAAGTTTTACGCCGTAGGACGTTAGTTCCTTGACCAGTTTATTTGCTCCATGTTTGGTTCTTGTAAAAACCAATATGGATTGCATGTTTTTGTTTTTCATTAAATCAAGCAATAGGTTAGTCTTGTTTTTCTTGGATACATGGAATAACTTTTGATCGATTTTCTCTACCATTGCTTCTGGAGGTGTAATCTCAACTCTCACAGGTTCTGTTAATAGTTCTTCTGCTAGTTTGATGATTTCTTTTGGCATTGTTGCAGAAAATAGAGCAGTTTGTCGTGTTTTAGGTATGTAAGTTACAATCTTTCTTACATCTCTAATAAAGCCCATATCCAACATACGGTCAGCCTCATCTAATACAAAGTATTTCACATGTTGTAATGTAATTAACCCTTGATCCATTAGATCTAGCAGTCTTCCCGGTGTGGCAATCAAAACTTCCACCCCACGGTTCAAGGCTTTCTCTTGGTTTTTTTGAGAAACACCGCCATAGATAACTTCAGTGTTTAAAGATAAGTTCTCGCTATAGTATCTAAAATTGTCTTTAATCTGTTCTGCTAGTTCACGAGTTGGTGCGAGTATTAATGCGTGAATGTGTTGTTTTTGATAAATCCTACGATCAAATCCACTAATTTGTTGGATGATAGGAATCGCAAACGCAGCGGTTTTACCAGTGCCTGTTTGAGCACTCGCAAGTAAGTCTTTACCTGATAATAAAACTGGAATAGATACTTCTTGAATAGGGGATGGTGTAATGTAGCCCATCTTACTTACTGCCTCTAAAATCGGTTTAATAATGTTTAATTGTTCAAATGTCATGTGTTCTCCTTGTATGAATAACTAATAAAAAATAAAAAGCGCTTTTTAAAGCTATAGGGCGCTTTTGATCAGTCTATTAAATTCTCATACGGAATAAAGATTTAAAAGGTTCTAGTGTCAACAACATGCGTTTTATAACTTATATAATACCAAATATGGTTTGTCTTTTTATGAAGCATAGTAATCATATCATACTTTCTTTTTAATAACAACTTATTAGGAAGAAAAAGAACTGCCCATTGGACAGTTCTTTAATAGGATTTATAGATTAGGAGTAGCGTTTTTTAAGCCTTAAGTACTTTTTCGCCAAAAAACTCAAATAATGCTGCCAACGCGATAACGACTAATCCAAAGAAAAAGCCAAAGCCGATATTCATTGTTAGCGTGTGTCCAAGTTGTGGATGCACTACTTTTAAAGCTGCTTCAAGTTCTGGTGACTTGTCGATAAACACTTGGAAATATACATAACCATGGATAATTAATCCTACACCAATGACAACTAGATTAGCAATTCTAGCATATGCTTCTTTTAAGAATAGAACTGCCGCTAAAGCAACAACCAATACCATATATAGATATACGAATAATTGTGGGCTGTCTGAAGTATTTCCAAGTCTTTCTGCAAAATCCGTTACATTAAATAAAGAATCCTTGAACTTTACGAATCCTGCTGCTAATGGGCTATAAACTTGACCTGTTACGAAAGGCAAGAAAAAGCTTACTGCAATTAGTACAACAAATAGTACTCTCGAAACTTTTAGTATTAGTGATTTACTCATTTTTTATCCTCCTTCACTTTTACTATATGTGCACAAACATTTAGGAAATAGCGCACTATTGAGATTGTAACATAACTATTTTGAAATTCAAAGCATTTTTTTATAAATATTTTGAAGTTCTTACTATTTTGCGTTTTTCACTTGATTAATAAACAAAAAAAGTCAGAAGTTATCTGACTCTTTGACTTTCTTAACTAGCTATTAAACGGTCCCCAGTGCTCTTAAAATAATATAAACTAAATAAGAGACGTACATAAATGTTAATATATAACCTTCGGTTCTATTGACTTTTCCTTTGGTCATTGCAAACAATAAGGCAAATGTGGTCATACCAAGCATGATGATAATATCAATCAATACGTCTCCATTGATGCCTAGAGGCGTAACAACACCAGATAGACCTAATATAAATAACATATTGAATATATTGGATCCAACTAAGTTACCAAAAGCAATCTCGTTCTCGCCTTTTTTAGCCGCTACGACGCTTGTTACCATTTCTGGAAGTGATGTGCCAAGTGCGACAATAGACAATCCAACTAAGGTAATTGCTTTAGAAGTACTCATTCCTAGTAAGTTAACCAATATTTCTGTAGCAATATTCTCTGCACCTTTTGTAACCATGAATCCACCAAGAGATACACCAACTACACCGGCAAGTACAAGTAGGATGGATTTTTTCATATCCATGACTTCATAAGTCTTTATAACGACTTCATCTTTAGAAGTTGTAAGCATGATCCACATGTATCCAGCAAACATAACTAATAGAATTAACGCTTCCCATCTATCAATTAAAGCGTCTGATTGAAAATAAAATGCTAAGATTGCAATTAAGATGGATGCTGCCATTAAAAATGGAAACTCTTTTTTATGCATTGTCTTTGAAACAATTACTGGTCTTACAATTGCTGTAAGTCCTAAAATAAGTGTGATATTAACAATGCTTGAACCGATGACGTTTCCCATTGCAATATCAGCAGTTGCGCCTGGTTCAACCGTGATTGAAGCTATAAAACTAACAGCTAGCTCAGGTAAAGATGTCCCAAATGCTACGAGTGTTAATCCAATAACAAGTGAAGATATGTTGAATCGTTTTGCAATAGAGGATGAAGAAGCAACGAATAAGTCTGCCCCTTTAACCAAAAAGAAGAATCCAACTAAAAGCAGTAATACATTAATAACGTAATCCATATTTTTATCCTTTCAAATTAAATCTACATCATAAATCCCAATTGGTTTTATATGAGTTTAGTTTTAGTAGTATCTATCTATGCAAACGCATAGAGAATAAGAGGTCAAATCCCCTTCGATAGAAAATTATACTAGACATAGGGTGGTAAATCAACCGTGACGATGAAATATAAAAGGAACTATTCTTTTTTAAAATAGTTCCTAACTGAGTTTAGCTGCTATATACTATATTATCGATATTTACTGTACCGTTAATAACTTCTATTTTGATTTTGACATTTGATTTATCTACTTCAATTTCATGACTAATAAACTCTGTAGACAACCCTCGGATTGTTTCAAGTAATGTAAAGTCAGAGACTGTATCGTCTAGGTAGTATATGTTAATTTCACTTTCGTAAGTGAAATAAGTCAATGAGCCAAACAGTCTCGTATCAAATGACAACGATGAAACATGTAAAAATGCGTCTTTATTGTACATATAAGCTGTAGGTGTACTTAACGGGTTAGTCGAGTTTCCCCTAAAACGAGCAACTACATCCCCATTTAATGCTTCTGTCATGTATGGTAACTCTTTATCTGCATGCATGATCAGTGTATATACTTCTTTCATTACAAAGTCAATACCGCCGATATTGTGTACTGCAGGTTCATTATCAAAATCGATCATAGCATCTTCAAAGTCAATAGTGGTCGCTATGTTTTGTTCATCTTGACTACCTTTGTTTGTACGCCAGCTAATATTATCAACTGTTAGTCTGTGTCCACTACTAATTTCTATTGAAAGCGAGTAGTCGCCTTTTATGTTTAGATTCTCAATAGTGAAGGTCTTACCCTTATTGGCTTCTTTATCATCCGAAAATTGTAAGGTAGAAATGAGTTCGTCATTAATGAAAACTTTGATCTTTACGTTGATGGCTTTGTCGCTACCATTTCCTTGTGGATAAGTCGACTGTGGAGAAAATGGTAATCTGGCTTGGAACGATAATGATGAAATCCCATCCGTTAAGTTTCCATAGATTCTGCCCATCCCAGCTTGTGTTATTAGATTTCCAAATCCACCGATTGTGACTGCATTTCCGCCTTCACTCATCCCCAGATCGATACGTCCATTAATAACTTCCCAAAGTACATAGGTATCGCCTAACCAATCAAAATCTTGATATTCGCTGAAGTTTCCACCGGACTGTTTTTCGTATTGAAGTAATTCAAACGTTTCAGTGAGTGTTTCATCTTCTAAAATGATTTCTTCCCAAATCGCGGTTAGCTTTAACCCGTTTTCTGGCATGATTGAAGGGAATGGCATGTCCCATCTTTTAAAAACGTATCCATCTTTTGTTGGATTTTGTGGTGTTGTTAACTCACTTCCAAATGGCGCTTCGATATCTTCGATTAAAGACCCGCCTTTGGTATCAAAAGTAATCTTATATGTGTTTACTTCCCAAATGGCTTTGAGCGCCAATCCATCTAAAGGCATAGTAGTCGGGAACTCTTTATCCCATGAAACAAATGTATAACCAGCCTTGGTTGGGTTTATTGGTGCCGTTAGGCTACTCAAAAAATCTCCTTTAATGCTATCAACCACTGAACCACCATCGGTATCAAAGGTAATTGAATACTCCATAACTTCCCAAACGGCCTTTAATTGAAGCCCACCTAGAGGCATTGTGTTAGGGAACGGTTGGTCCCATGTTTTGAACCTATAGCCGTCTTTAGTTGGATGTGTAGGTATCTTTATATCACTTAAGTAAAGTGCTTCTATCGAATTCACTTCAGACCCGCCATCTGAGTCAAACGTAATCGTATACGTTTTAGGTTCCCATATCGCCTTTAAAACAATGTCTTTTAATGGCATTAATTCGATTTCTTGATTCCATCCTGCGAATGTGTAGCCATCCTTGATAGGATCTTTTGGTAATGTGATTTTTTCATTAGCCTTTAATTCGATTGGATCGATTAAAGAGCCCCCAGATGTATCGAATGTAATCTGGTAAAATTGATCTACTTTGACTTCTTTCTTGTCACAAGCATACAAAAACAGCATCATTGTCATAACAAAGATGGCAATAATGCCTTTTTTAAATCTAATACTCATACTGTAATACTCCTTATCGTTTTTTATGTAGTCTTATTATATCATGTTAGTAACCGTTTTCTTACTATATAATCGTTTTGTGTAGTGGCTTTCGATAAAAATAAAAAAACTACCCTAATCGGATAGTCTATCTTTGTTGTATGTTTCTAAATCGCGTTTACCAATCTCTGAGAGCTTATAAATGCCTCTTTCAACATTCACAAACCATAAGTAATAGTTTTTTCTAAGAATATTTGGAGTGTCTTTAATCCCTGTAAAGGCAATGATTTCTTTTGGTGACTTCTCGCCAAACTCATCGAGATACTTAGCAATTTCTATGACTTTTTCGCGATAATGAGTCATCTTTTTACCATTAGTACCACCGACATTTTGGGTGCTTTGTCTTAAGGAAAACTCCTTTAGCAGTTTTTCTTTGTTTTTCTTACTTGAAGATATGCTTCGTTTTAAATCAAATCCGAATGTCTCTATTAGTACCTCTGTCTTATCTTTATCAACCACAATCAACCCAATCTCAAGTCGTTTTAATAGATTAGCAAAGTGTTTGAATGTACTTCTCTGTGAGCTTACAGCAGTTTTAGGTAGGGCAATATATACTTTATCCGCTATTTTTTGACGATCAATTGCTTGATAAATGAGCTTAAGTGATATCTTCAGTTTTAACTCAATGACGATGATATGTTCCTCTTTGATTGCTGTGATGTCTGTTTGTAGTACTTCTGCTTTAACTTCATATCCTAAAGATTCAAGTAGTAGCTTACATGGGAGGTATAAATCAGTTTCTTTCATAAGTACTCCTTTATCGAGGCCATCCGTAGGCTAGTGATACAATGACGGATAAAATTACCCCATAATAGTAAAACCAGATTTTGTGGTTTTTATATAGGTATAATAAAGCAATTACTGCAATCGCCAATATGATAGATACTGCAATAAAAACAGTCTCATAAAATTGCAGGAAAATGGCGATGAATAGCACTGAAAATACAGGCACACTAATAATGGCTTTTACCAAGTCAGACTTCATACCATTGGTCATTATGACTGCGAATAACACAAGTAATAAGGCTAATGTATTTCTGAGTTTTCCTTGCGGAAGCAAATGTATGTTGTCTTTATAGATTGTATTTTCTAACAACATAGTAATGAGTGCATAAAATAACCAAAAAGCACCGAACGATATTATGCCTACTACTGTAATAAAACATAAAGCATAAAGAATATTCAAAGTTTTTTTCATATTTATCCCTCTCTTATATTTTACTCCAAAATAAGCACGATTATCAATGTCCCTCTACAAAGTAAAACGTTTTTGCAGTTTTTTTGTACTTTATATTGAAACATTTTTAACGTTATCTAAAAACCCTTTCATAAGTACTTTAATTCTTATATGTTTTTACAATCATCTATGATATAATGCATTTAACTGAAAAAAAGAAAGAGGGCACAAAATGAAGTACATTAAGTTTTTTGTTTTACTTACCGTGCTGTTTTTGGTGGGCTGTACAGAAGCAGATATCACCGATATAACAGACAGTATAGCGATTCAATACAGTGAAACCGATCACAAGGATTCTGTATCGAATGATTTACAAATTCCAGTTAAAATCGATGGGATAGATATTAGCTGGTCAAGCGATAGCGAATTCGCTAAAATTGAAGGTAATAAAATCGTTATTACCCGTCAAGCAACAGACACACTCGTTACAATTACCGCTTCATATAAAGTCGGTAAAGAAACACTCACAAAATCGTTTCCGATCACCTTAGCTAAATTACCTGTGGTAGAACCTACATTTGATTTAGATGCATTTAAGACATTTTTATCGATGCCATTAGAAACTGAGGAGAACCTAAGTCTTAAATCATCTTACTTAGACTTAGACGTAGTATGGAGTTCATCCAATGCTAGTGTCATTTCCAATACAGGTGTCATTACACGTCAAGCTGACGATACTGTAGTTACCTTAACTGCAAGTATTCTTTTTGGTGGAAAAACCTATGAAGCAACCTTTGAAGTAAACGTCATTAAGGCTGAAGTTGTTACTCCAGATTATGATGCAATATTAGATACCATTGTTATTCCTAATGAAACAATCAATAATCTAGTATTACCAACATCTCTTTCAGGTGTGAATCTGGTATGGTCAAGCAATCATTCAGCCATTTCATCTACTGGGGTTGTTACAAGACAATCTGAGAATGTAATCGTTGAACTAACCGTTACAGTAGTAGACCATTTATCATTCTCAAAGAAATTTAACGTTACAGTATTAAAGAAAATTGACTTCCCAGTAAGCAGTCATACACCGATCTCTGAAGCTAGATTACAAGCACAAGGATCTGCCGTAAAAGTACAAGGTGTTATTACAAGTTTAATGTCTAACGGTAACTTTACTATCCAAGATTCTACAGGTGCTATTCCTGTTTACATGAGAAATAACACTGGCCTAGTAATTGGTAAAGAATACGTTATCGAAGGTAAAATTGATATTTACCAAGGATTAGTTCAAATCGCATCTCCTACAATCGTTGAAACACTCAGTGATCGATCATTACCTGAAGGTATTGATTTAACTGGATATTCATTAGAATTCGATGACGTTATCTTGTATGAAGCTAATATCGTTACTTACCGCGATTTAGAAGTAACTTCAAAAGAAACACCAAATAATGCAATTGAACTTTACTTAAAGAACGCTGCCGGTGAGACTACTTTTGTTAGACTTGATACACGTGTTAATAATCCTTCTAATCAATTTGATCAAATCAAAGTTGGTGATATCGTTAATCTATTCAACGTTACAGTTGGTCAATATGCTGGTAAAGCACAATTCTTATTTACAAGCAGAAGTTTAATTGAAGCAAGACCAAAGAGTCCAGAAATCATTAGCATTTATGGCGCTGTTAACAAGAACTACATTATGGGTGACGCACTTCCTAACTATTTAGAAGGCATCACTGCTAAAAATGGTTTTGGTGAAGTTTTCACTCAATTCTTAGTAGTTGATACGTCTGCTGTTAAGTTAAATGAACCAGGTAATTACGATATTAAAGTATCCTTATCTAATGATTCATCTGTATCTGTTATTTATACACTATTTGTTAGAAAAGAAATCGAACAAGGGGTTTATGAAGGGTATTACTCACGCCTTAACGGTTTAATGGGCGCTAACCTTAACCAAGAACTTAAGAGTTTAATCGCAAGTACTGGTAAAGCAACTGGTTCAACAAGTGAAGTTAAATCCGTAGACAAAGTAGGTTCTCAATATAGCTTAATCTATGAAGGACTTGGAGCATACGGAAATAGAGAACACGTTTGGCCACAATCTAAACTAGGTTCAACAAAAGATGACCTTCATAACTTAAGAGCTGCTGTTGTAAGTACAAACTCTGCAAGAGGTAACATGCCTTTTGGAGAAGATGGTAAAGCATTCACAGGAACTCAACCTTACAAAAACAATGGTGGATCTTGGTATCCTGGCGATAAACACATTGGTGACGTTGCGAGAATCGTATTATACATCTCAATCCGTTACAACTTATCACTAAACGTTGTTGGAAATCTTCAAATGTTCTTAGAATGGCATGATTTAGATCCAGTTGATGATTTCGAAATCGAAAGAAACGACCGTATCTATGGCATTCAAAATAACAGAAACCCATTCATCGATCACCCAGAATTAGTAGATTTATATTTTGGTGGTGCTGCGAATAAATCATTATCTAGAACACTATCATTAATCAATATCTCCTTATTCATGGTGATGGACAACAGACAATACATATTCTAAAAAAACAAACGGAATCCCGCGAGATTCCGTTATTTTTTACCAAATTGAGACTGCTTTTTTAGGATCTAAATACATTGAATCTTCTTCTTTCATATCATAGAATTCTAAGAATTCAGGCATATTACTTAATTGCATGTTCGCTCTTAAGATGCTTGGTCCGTGTACGTCAATTCTAAGTAGCAATTGTGCAAACTCTAGGGACGTTTTATTTCTCCAAACACGAGCCCAGTTTTGGAAGAATTTATCCGCATCATGGTCTTTGTGTTTTAAACTTGCTACATATGCGCATCGTAATCCGCCGCTATCTGCGATGTTTTCTGAAACGGTTAATGTCCCATTACATGCGCCAAAGCCTGTTTCCACACCATCAAAGAGTTTGATCATTGCTTCTGCTTTTTGATTGAATGCTTCTAAGTCGGACTCAAGCCACCAGTTGTTTAATGAACCTGTTTCGTCAAATTTCGCACCATTGTTATCAAATGCGTGTGATATTTCATGTGCCATAACTGCACCGATACCGCCATAGTTTTCAGAAGGCGCTTGATCTAAGCTGTAATATGGTTTTTGAAGAATGGCTGCTGGGAATACAATTTGATTATTGGTTGGATTGTAATAAGCATTAACCATGCTTGCTGGCATACTCCAAATATTACGATTAATTGGTTTGTTGTATTTTTGATATTCTAATTCGTTTTTGATTCTTGTCATTTTCAAACGTTCTAGGACTAAATCAGATCCATTTTCATATCCATCGATCGAAAACATATCGTAATATGGTGGGATTTCTTCTGGATATCCAACATGAACGGTAAGGGTTTTAAGTTTTAAGATGGCTTTTTCTTTTGTTTGATCGTTTAGCCAATCGTTATTTCGAATGCGTTCTTTATAAACTTCGATCATTTCTCTAACCATGGATTCAACATCTCGTTTTGCTAGAGGACCAAAGAAATTTTCACCATAATACAATCCTACAACTTGACTAAATTGATTATAGGCTTGATAAAAAGCGAATTTTTCTTTTGATTGTGCTTCTTGAACGCCTGATAGAGCACGTCTATAAGCGCCTCCCGCTATTCTCAGTTCATCCGTTAAATGACTAGCAAATGAAAGTGCGTTTGAAACAATCATCCATGATTTAATTAGATGGAAGTTTTCTTCAGAAATGATAGTGTCAAATGCTTTTAAGAAGTCAGGATTCATAATAATCATTTTTGAAACTGGTTGTTTAACTAATTTTTCAATCGAACCCATCAAATCAAAATTTGATGTTAGACTAGCGATATCCTTACGTTCATAAGGGTTATAAAGTTTTACATAATCGGCATTTTCCACGCTTGATTTAGTAACAGGCACCAATAACTCGTCAAAAGCCAATGCTTCATTTAGTAATCTTGAACACTCTTCATCAGTAAATCCTAATAATGATAATATATGTGAGGTTGTACCAGTAAATAACTCGATCAACTGTTTCTTAGTGGCTTCTTCCTGATAGTATGTTGTGTCTGGTAAGAATAAATCAGCTGCCCCAAAATAGAGTACTTGATTAATACTATTCATAAAGTCAGACATTACCATTACGCCAAAAGGCATTTCAATTGATTCAAGGCTAAAGTCACAGAATGACTTCTCAAGGTCTTTTAGACTCTTCAAATCATTAAGTCTATTTAATACATGTCTAAATGGTTTCGATCCTAGTTCATTTCTTTTGTCGAAATCATTCGTCATTTTATAAAGCTTAATGTACTTCTTTAAGTTATCACTTAAGTTCTCTTTAGATAACCATTCGTTTGTTAAACCCATTAGAGTTTTTTCGATACCTAGATTCAGTTCAAGAAAGGCTGACATTGCAGGTTGATCATTGGGTATCACTGCACTTTCTAACCATGAGCCGTTTACAGCTTCATAGAAATTGGATTTGATAAGTTTTTTATTCATTTCAACACCTCTTTTGGATTATTGTAACACTTTTTTGAAGTTATAGAATAATTTATTCAATATTCACACATTTTAATAAAAAAAATCCTATTTCAGAAAGTGAAATAGGATCTTGTTCTTTAAATTGAATCAATCAGAATTATTTTCTAGCTTGTTCTAATAAATCTTTGATTACTGCATAGTAGCTGTCAACAGTGATTGTTGCGCCAGCAGGTGCATCATATTTACCAGCAGTCTTGCTTGGTAAATCTTGTAATTCGATAACTTGGTCGATGATTAGACGAACTTGTTCGAACCATTCTAACTTATTGTTAGACTTTAACCATGCTTTATAACCTTCTTCAGTTGGAGTGGTTGTTGATTTTGCATAATCTGCATAGAACATATGATAGCCCCAACCATTGTCTAAAGCCATTTTTGTAGTTGCATAACCTGTTGCAGGGTTGCCATAAGAAGTCCATGATACGCCACCATTTTCAGATGCCTTTAAGTATACAGAGTCAATGAACATATCTTCAATTTTACCATCTTCATTTACAAACATAACACCGAAAGTGCTTTGGTTGCCTGATGTAGAAGCATAGTACATACCAGCTTTGTAGTCTCCTTTTTCTTTTTGACATCCAACTAATGCGAAAGTCACAGTTAAAACTAAAAGTAAAGCCATAAATCTTTTCATTGTTTTATTCTCCTTTTCTATTCTAAACGGAAATTACCGTCGTTAGCATTATAATAAATACACTTTCTAAGAAAAACCGCAAAAAAAAGTTAATTATAGGTGTTTATAGTCAGAAATCTCTATGTAGTGGGTATCATCTATATACTTAGAAAAAAATAAATGAAGTAAATCTCTGATAATCGTTTTCGACACATTAATCATATCACATTATATTCAGGTTTCCAATATCATTTTTAACTTTTTTGTAAGTTTTTCCCCTTTATGACGGTAAAAAAAGAAACCTAGAAAATGAAAACGCTAAATTTCATTAGTATATAGGTTTCTGAGTGAATAGTTCGAAATGTACATTATATAGGAATAAATAGGATGGAGGGTTATCATAAGTTCTTCGGCATACTATTTGTCATAAGACTACTTTTTGCCATAAGAAGTTGTTCTTTTGTATAAGGTGTTTCTGATTCTAGAACTTTCTTGATAAATCCCTCTAATGAAGTCAATCAACCCTCAAAACTATTAAAAAGAAAGAATCCAGAAGCAATAAAGAAAAATGGGACCGCAATTCTAGCCAACACATGAGAAATAAAGAAATCTATATTTGTGTAGATAGTCCCATCTATCTCAAAGGTTTTAAATGGAGGTATATGAATCATCACAACTAGAATTGCTGCAAAAATCCGGAAATAATCAAGAACCACATAATTTGACTTCTTCATAGTTAATCTCCAATCTTTAATCGTATTAAAGCACTCTTATATGAAATATTAACAATAATCCTAAAAAAATAAGCTTAACTATCAACTGATAATTAAGCTTATGTTTGAATCTATATTGACATTACGCTCTAACTTGCTTTAAGGCAGTAGACCATTTGATTAGTTGATCTAACATATCATTAATGTTAGTTTCATGAAGGTCTCTTGGTGCAAAACCAGTTTGATTGAAATCTTCGAATAATGATAATAGTGTATGTGATCTAACGTCAGCAACTTGAAGTTCACCTAAAATAGTTCTTAAGTGTTCTGCTGCTCTTGCTCCACCTGCAGAACCGTACGATACAATACCTGCAGCTTTATTATTCCAAGGGTCTCTAGCTGAGTCTAAAGCGTTCTTGAGCGCTGCAGAAATTGAGTGGTTGTATTCAGATACTACGAAAATGAATCCATCTAGTTCTGCTAACTTAGCATTCCAGTTCATTATTCCTGTCATATCTGCTGATTCCCCTAAAAGTGGCAAACCGAATGATTTGATGTCAACAATTTCGAAACTAGCATCTGTACGTTTGTCTGCTAATCCTTTTACCCAATTGCCTACTGCTGGGCTAACTCTACCGTCTCTTGTACTTCCTAAGATAATTCCAATCTTTAACGTATTATTTGTCATATTATATCTCCTTCTTGTAAGTTACTTTACGTTACCTATTATATATTTGTAACTTGGTGATGTAAAGTGATTTGCTTATCAAGTATTTTCTTGTATAATATAAGCGGTGATAAAAATGGAAAAAGCAATTTGTGCAAAATTCGAGAGTGCTTTCCAAGTACTTGGTAAAAGATGGACAGGTCTAATTGTCAATCAACTTATGAATGGTCCAAAACGATTTAATGAACTTGAAAATGAAATCAAAATTAGTGGTCGGGTTTTATCTCTCAGATTAAAAGAACTTGAATCACTAGATATTGTTAGTAGATCTGTATACCCAGAAATGCCTGTTAGAATAGAGTATACCTTAACTAAAAAAGGATATGCTTTAAAACCTATTATGGAAGAAATCTCTAAGTGGGGAGACTCTTGGGTATAATAACTCAATATAAGATAAAAAGATGTCAAAAACTGTTATTAACCAGTTTGACATCTTTTTTTTATACCAATTTTGGATTGGCTATTTTATTTCTTGAAATGAGACTAATATTTATAACTTGTAGCTAGTATTTGAAAGGTTTAATCCTATAAACTCTTTTAAATCTTTGTTAGGCAATTCCTCGTAGTAACCAATGATATCAAATGCCCAGGTACCAATTAGCTCTCTGTCTTTAATGTCAGAATTATTGCTGTTTCCTACGCTTGAAAGAAATGGTAATGGGTTAATTGTCTGTAAGCTTCCACCGGTAACAACAACATCGTCTTTAGTGAACTATCCACCACTTAATCGAAGTGGGGGCTTCCTATCCAAACCGATGTACCCACCAGTGACTCAATAGGCTATCCCCGTAGTCCCTACGGTTCTAAAATCCTTTTATAACTGAAATGCTAACTTATCGTGTCCACTTAATTGACATAAAAGCGATGACTTATATTAATTGATGTCCAATGGTACTTGAATTAGGAAGCTAACTATAAGTCGGATTATCTGGGAAGCATTATAGTCACTGCTTATTCAATAAATAATACCAATCCAAGTACCATTTAGAAACTATTTTATCTTACATTTTCTCTTTAGAATCGATACCAAAATGATCACATAAAACTAAATATGTTGCATATTTCTTAGCACCTTTTTTTGATGAAGAGAGTGCTGTTTTTTGAATTGACCAGCTTCTAACATAACAAGTGCATGACCACTTATACTCCCCATCAACGTAGACTTGCTCATCGGGAAATTCGTAGATTGGAATAGAGCATCTCCCGCTTTCAGCCAATTCTTTAAGTGTGCTTACTGCATTATCCTGTGTTAGATTTTCTTTTAACTCATCCATGCCATCTTCTACATCATGTAATTGATCATCAATTTGAAGCATGATTTCCACAGAGTTTTGGAGTTCATCTGGATTCCAATTGCTGTCGATTGCAATAGCACCTAAAATCGCTTCGAATAGGTCAGCTTTAACCTTTTCTTGATTCCATACTTGATTATCTAAATCACTTTGTCCCAAATACATCATTGTCTTGAAATCTAACTCTTCTATTCTTCTAGCAAGATATGCATTATTAACTAGTTCTTTTTTTAAATCAGTAAAGTGTTGTTCATTCAGATAATTCCTGATGAGGTACTCGTCTCTATCCTCTTCATTAAATGTACGCGCTTGAGATTTGAACAATCCATATCTTTCAGCGATGACTTTGGTCACGTAAAAATCTAGTACCCTATCACCCAAAAACTCTAGAACCTCATTGTTTTCCCCACCAAATTCAGCTGAATACGACTTTCTTGTGAAAGCTTGAAGCAACAAATCTGTGTTCTTAAAATAGTAACTACATTTCCTTTGTACATCATCGATGTGTTCTTTTAAATCATTCATTGTATTTCCTCCTTTTCGTCCGAGAAAATAAAAAAAGACCTCCCGATGGAATAGGAATACCTCTATATAGGTGCACTTATCCCTTTATTAGGTCTTATTAAATCAAAATAGTACTTGTAAGACTTTAAGCATATTAACTCCCGCTTCCCGAAAGAGTTAATATACAAATCGCGTTACTCAATTACTTTGAGGAAATAATTCCTTTACCTTGCCGGACTATCTTTAGTATAGATTATAAAATATCACTTGTCAACATCCAAATAGTGCTATTGTAATAATAAATATGATTACCTAAAACATTATATTTGAAATATATGGAATGTCTTCTCTATTCTCGTCCTCATCTCTTCTTTCACGTATAGTTTTAATACTAAAGAATGTGTTATCGTTTCTTTTTGAGTCTTGTTTGCTTACTGAATCTTGATGTTCTTGACATAATGAAAAATCCCCACTCTGTAAACTTCCACAAACTTTAATTATTTGTAGTGTCTACTTTAAGGGGATCATATCAAACTTTCCTAAATAGTTATTTTATATCAATAGTGGTGCCGAAAATAGGACTCGAACCTATGACCTGCTGATTACGAGACAGCTGCTCTACCAACTGAGCTATTTCGGCTTTCGCCATTATGATAGCACAATTAACTATCTCATTCAATTTATTATGTGATAAAATAAGACTAAATATGTGCGAGGTTAAGTAATGATTAAAATCAAATTAGTACAATCAAAAAAAGACTTAAGACGATTCACAGAATTCCCAAATAAACTATTCAAACATGAGCCTAGTTTTGTTCCAGCTTTATCTATAGATGAAATGAATGTATTCAATAAGGCTAAGAATCCAGCCCATGAATACTGTGAGTCGCAGTGCTTTCTAGCATATAAAGATAACATTCTAGTAGGACGTGTTGCAGGGATTATAAATCACAAATGGAACGAAGCCAATAACACCAAAATCGGCCGTTTCTCGCGTATTGATATGATTGATGATATCGAAGTCACCAAAGCCTTAATAGAGGCTGTAACAGCCTGGAATAAGTCATTCGGAATGGATACACTCATTGGTCCTATTGGATTTACTGATTTAGACCGTATGGGGATGCTCGTTGACGGTTTTGAATACTTAAACATGTTTATTACCATCTGGAACCCTAAATACTATCACGAACATCTAGAACAACTAGGGTTCGTTAAAGATGCTGATTGGATAGAGAAAAGAATCATGCTTACTTCAATCCCTGAGAAGATTAGTAAAGTCGCGGATATCACACAGCGAAGATATGGGTTTAAACTTGTAAAGTGTAAAAAAAGAAAAGAAATCTATAAGTATATATACCCAGCATTTAACATGTATAATGTTGCCTTCAATGAGCTTTATGGGTTTCATCCCATCAGTGATCGTGTAATGGATTACTATATCAAGCAAATGATATCCATCGTCAAACTAGACTACTTATGGTTTGTTTTAGATACAGAGGATAATGTTGCAGGATTTGGCTTAATGATGCCATCTCTCGCAAATGCTAATAAGAAAAATAATGGACGTTTATTTCCCTTTGGTTTCCTTAGAATCTTAAGAGCATTAAAGAAACATGATGTGGTGGATTTGTATTTTATTGCAGTAGATCCTAAACACCAAGGCAAAGGATTGCCTGCCCTAATGTTAGAAGACGGCATCAATGAAGCAATGAAACGTAAGATTCAATACGCAGAAACAGGTCCAGAATTAGAAACCAATCTAGCCATTCAAGCACAATGGAAAGACTTTGACTACATCAACCATAGACGAAGACGTTGTTATACCAAATCAATATAAACTAGAGTACCCTATGTGGTACTTTATTTATTAACCCTAATAAAAACGTATGAATTACTTGAAAGCACATATTAGGGGTTATGTTTTGAATGATTGCAACTAAAAGTTGACATTAATAACGTAATAATTGATAGTATAGTAAATCATTTCATACTAGAATTAAAACAGTCAAAGAGGGCATTATTATGACAAGAAAGATTCTTGCAATGATAGAGCCATTGATTTGGTCAGTGATATCCTTGTTGTTTATTACAAGTATTGCTATTGGGACATTCTTTATCTTAATGATTTCTATTATTAATCTCTTAGGCATATTCACGAACAAGCGAAACTTACAATTAGCCTAAAAATGAAAAAAACCGCAAATCTGCGGTTTTATTTTTTTAAGTGACCTTTTATGATGTCTCTAACCTCACCATATTTAGATTCATCAATATACTCTTCGAGATCTTTCATTATGTTATCCACGATATCAAGATTGTAAATGGAGACATTGCTTAATCCTAAGAAATTAATGATGCCATAACGCTCTCTATCATTCAAAATCGGATTGATGACCATTGTCTTAGCCTTAGTAATGATGTCTTTAAGCGGTTCTGTCGAGATAATGTAATCAACCTTATCTTTAAGACTCATGACGTCCTGCATTCTAAAAGCATCGATAATTACGACGTCTTTAGTCATACTTTCTAGTTCTCTTCTTAGGTTTCTTACTAAAGCTTTCCCATTTAAACACACTAAAAGAATTCTCGGGTGGGCAATGATTTGTTGTTCCTTCTCAATTAGAGCGCCAAAATGAATGGCAATGTAAGTAATCTCGTCTTCTGTAATGATATAGTCAATGATCTTCTCTAGTTTCTTACAGATGATCTTTGTGATTCTATAAACTTGAGAGAACTCTTTAATGATTTGACTCTTAAGTTCATTACTATAGTTAATTCCATATTTAAATCTGAATAATGCAGGTTTCATATGCATGTAAAGATTGTTATAGAGTTCTTCTTTATTCTTAAAGTTAATCAAGGTAAGATTATAGAATTCATTAATCATAAAATTAACGAGTTCTACAATGTATTTATCTTCTTTGGTTACAGGGCTATTACCACTGTACTGAACACGGAGTGCAGATAAGTGTAATACCAAATATAAATACTCATTGGGATTGATCGTGTCTTTGAAGATTTCTGAGACGATTTTGTATTCATTGGTCTCTGTGAATAGCACTTGATCTTCAGGTTCAAATTCGACTTGTGGACGTTCATTCTTTAATAGAATTGCCAACAATACCGCCAATTGATGGAGCGTACTTCTAACATAAATAATGTTGAGTTTTTCTTCTACTTCTGTAAAAAGATCCACTAACTTATCCACATCAGACTGGTTATAGTAGTCTGTTTTGTTCATATCTAATAAGTACCCATATTCTGAGCTGATCATAAGAATTAGGCTACGCTTCTGAATCTCATTGCCTTGAATTTCATAACCACGTTCAATGTTAAATTCTAATACAAGGTTATATTCGGAAACAATGTTTCTGATTTCTCTTAAATCTTTAATAATCGTGCTTCTTGAGACATTAAAATCATCCATTAAAGACCCAATGTTTATATATTCTGAGGCAAGCAGGATTCTTAATACCTGAAGGTTGTTACGTTCCTGACTTGTATAGATGTATTCACTTTTAATCGATGAATCAGATTTTTTGATGTATTCAACAACTTTATCATGAATCAACAATCCTACGCTTCGTTTATTGAGGATCATAGGTAAGTCTAATCTAGCTAAATAGTCATTGATTCTTTCTAATGAGTAGTAAATGCTTCTTTGAGACATTCCTAGTGTTTTTTGTACATCTGCAATCGTAAAAATCGAGTCCGAGTCGACGAGTTGTTTTAGTAAATAATTATCCTTGTAGTCTAACATATTATCACCTCAAGTATAAGCTAATCTCTTATACCTAACTCAAATTTAATCATTTCATATAACGCTTTTAGTATGGGCAAAGCCCAATATTTGCTATCCTTATTATACCATGTATTTCTCCCCTATTGTTCATAATAATAGAGGCTAAGAAAAAGATAGAAATCATTAATGATTTCTATCTTGAACATAGTCTTTTTTAGGGTTTAGTTATCTTCTGAAACGACTAATTCACCCTTACATATCATTCTTTGTGTTTTTCTTGAGAAAAGTAATAGATTTGAGGTGTCTAGATCAAAGTTGATCTTCATTCCGATTTCAAACGTAACATCGCCGAATACAACGCCTGTTAATAGGTAGTTTCCAATATTTATGCGAACGGTAGTTTCCATACCAGTAGGCATTGAGGAGTATATTTCGCCTGAGAATGCTCCTTTTTCATGAATGTTTAGAAACTCTGGTCTAACCCCGATAACAAAGTCATTTTCTGAAAGAAGGTTATCTTCTTTGTGACTCATATAGTCTTCAGTAATCTTAGCGATTTGATATGGGAATGGTGTGTCTTTATTAACCTTTTCAACCTTGTATTGTTTCTTCTTATCTTCATTTAACGCTTCTAAGGATTCTTTGAACCATTTTTCATAATTATTGAAGTCTTTTGGTATGAATTTGATGGTGTGATCATCCCATACGGTTAAATTGAAGGCATTGTCTTGATAGATGCCGTGTGCATTGATTAAGTTGATTGAAGGGGTTCCAATGAAATCAGCTACGAATAAGTTCGTTGGTTTTTCATAGATGCTTAATGGTTTGGCATTTTGTTGAAGTAATCCGTTATTCATTAGGCAAATCTTCGTTGAGAGTGTCATGGCTTCAAGTTGGTCATGGGTAACATAAATAAATGTTGAGTTTGTTTCAATATGAAGTCTTTGAAGTTCTGTTCTCATTTCAAGTCTTAATTTCGCATCAAGGTTTGATAATGGTTCATCCATGAACAATACTTGTGGTTTTGGCGCAAGTGTTCTTGCGATGGCAACACGTTGTTGTTGCCCACCAGATAGTTCATTTGGATATCGATCCATAAACATTCCAATCTTAACGATACGGGAGACTTCTCTAACTCTTAAATCAATTTCTTCTTTATCTAGACGTCTTTCTTTTACCATAATCTTACCTTCTTTGATTAGACGGTAATCATCTGCGATTGAAATGTGTTTAGCTTTGTAATCTTCAATGCGTTTATTGTTCGCACTTAATAGATTCGTGATGATTTCTTTAGTGTCAAAGTTCTTACTTTGATAGTAATTCATCAATGTATTAGCAGTGTAGAGTGATATTTGATACTTATCAATCAGTTTAAGTTTTGCAACTTTAATATCGAGTTTCCCATCAGCATCTAGTGCATCTTCAATGATCATTTTAAACTCTTGGGCTCTATTTAGAATCTCAATCATTCTGTTATTGTTCATAATCACGAAATCGTATACTGGCAGTTCTTCTTTAATGTTCTTTAACCCAAAAGAGATATTTTCATACACGGTCATATTTGGCCATAAAGCGTAGTTTTGGAATAAGAACCCTACTTTGCGTTTATTCGCAGGAATATTAATGCCTTTTTCACTATCAAATACAGTAACGCCGCCAATTTCAATACTACCTTCCGTTGGTGTTTCTAGACCTGCAATCATTCTTAGTGTCGTTGTTTTCCCACACCCTGAAGGTCCTAATAAGGTAATAAATGAGTTATCTTCTATGACAAGATTTAGGTTATCTACTGCATAAAATCCGTTCCATCTTTTAGTTATATTCTTTAAAATAATCTCAGGCATGTTATTTTCCTCCTACACCTTTATCTAAACTTGCACCAGTTAACTTGTTAATGACGAAGTTTAGTATCAAGATAAACACAATAATAATTAAGTTAATACCACTAGAGAAGGCGTATAGTCCCATTTCATCGTAATAACTTAATAGGGTTGTACTCAATCTAGTTTGATTAACCAGTAACATGAACAATGTTAATTCTCTAACGCTGGTAATGAACGGCAATAGGAATCCACTAAGGATAGCCGATTTTTGAATCGGAATGATGATTCGAGTCATTCGTTTTCGCCAAGGTATTCCGAGTATCATCGCTGACTCTTCGATTTCTGAACTTATTTGCATCATCGAGTTCAGTGAACTTCTCGATGCGAATGGTATGTATTTAAATGTTCCGGCGATTACAACCAAGAGATAAGTATCATAAATACCTAAAGCTGATCCAAATGTGAAGAATGCGATACCTACGGCTAATGCTGGTAATAAGTATGGTAAGAACGCCATGTTATTAACATATAAGGCGAACTTACTTCGTCGGTTCCTACTGACTGAATAACCGATTAATAATCCAATCGTTCCGGCAAACAGTGCAGCAAGCCCTGAGACAATAACGGTGCCTTTGAAACCATTCCAAATGGTCTTGTTGTATAAGATACCCATTTGTCCATAAAGCCCAGCTTCTTCCATGCTGTTATGAACCCACCACTTCGTCGTCAAGGATTTAAAGTTTCCTTGGGTAATGAAGCTATAATCCCCAGGGTTCGGTAAGAACGTTTCTAATGCGAAAGATAGAATAGGGTAAATCGATGTAAAGAATGTAATGACAATTAAGACGGCTGGTATAGCGTACTTAAAAAATTTTCCAATATTAGTAAGACTGATTTGACCACTCTTTCCGGTAACAGTCGTATAACTCTTTCTACTCTTTGTATTTCTATGGTTGACAATCAGGATTAACACCCCGAAAATCATCATCAATACCCCAAGTATACTGTTTTGTCCGGCTCGTCTAACTCCTAATGAAACATATCTGGTAGCGAGTGTTTCGAGCTTCAAATAATGTGGGACCGGATAACTACCCATCGCACTTGCGAAGACTAGTAATACGGTTGATAGAATGGCTGGATAAACCATCGGAAGTGTGATCTTAAAGAACATCTTAGGTTTTGGTGTGTCCATAATAATCGCTGCTTCTTCTAGGTTCGAATCCATATTTCTGAAAATACTGCCTATGAGTATATAGGCAAATGGTGCATAGTGAATGGATAGAATAACAATTGAAGGAAATAACCCTTCAACCCACCATAAAGGCATATCGAGATTGAAGAATGTTGAAAATAATCCGTCTGATCCCCCTGTGACACCATTACTCTTAAAAAGGTTTTGCCATATAACTGCTAGAGTCCATTGTGGCATAATGTAAGGAAATATAAAGATTGCACTTAAATATTTTTTAAATGCCATATTGGTTCGTGTTACTAAATAAGCGAATGTTCCTCCAAACAAAATCGCTCCAAGGCTTGAAAATACAGCTAATAGAATACTGTTAAGCATTGGTCTGTAAAGATTCATTCTCGATGCTTCACCAAAGAATAAGTCTTTCCAGTTTACCATTGTATATCCGCTACTTCTTCCGGTTATGAACTGAGCATAACTGCCCGGTCTGATAATAAAGGTATCATTTAAAAGTGTAATCATGGGGACAATCGTCACGAATGATAATAAGATCCCAAATATCACTAAGATGACATGATCAGGTTTTTGAAAAAAGGTTCTTATTTTAGTCCATATCACTCTGATATTTTGTTTTTTTACATATTCATTCATACAATTGCCTCCCATGAATTTCCACTATTCAATCAATGTTTTTGTGTTTTATTGTAAACTTAGAATCCATTCACCAACTGTGAATGATACTGATGATGCATAAACAGGGTCTTCAATGATTAATCTACCACCATAAACACCTGTACTTACCCACCAGTCATACCCTCTGTCGTTCTTAGCAGGGAATGTGTCAACACCATCAACGAAACCATCTTGTGTGTGGTCTGCTCTTAGTTGTGGGTTAGCACTGTATCCGCCCATGTCTTTACCCCAAGGATGGAAACCTTCTTCAACAGTTACCATGAATGTGATAAATGCTGCGGCTGTCCAAGGAAGTGGACTTGATTCTGGAATTTGTAGGAAGTGTTTATAACCAAATCCACCAAATCCAACATAACCAGGTGTATAGGCTGCAACGGTTACGTTATTAACAGATGAAGTTTCTGTTTCAGAAATTGAACGAAGTTTTGAATAAACCAATAATGCAGTTTCATCAACAGCTGTGGTTGTAACTAATTCGTTCATGATTGGACCATCGTCAGTCATAACGTTCATTTGTTGTGTCCATAGTTTAATCCATGCTAATGAATACTTGCCATTCGCACCCAATTTAAGTTCAGTTGCTTTTGCAGCTACTGAATCAACGATTGGTTGGAAATAAGCTTTTTCAGTTGCATCTAGTGCATCAAATGCTTGTTTAACTAGGTTTGCATATTCATCTTTAGTAAGCATTAATAAGAAGTTGAACCCAACTGGTTCTGATTCCAATCCCATGAATAATGGTCTTTCTCCTTGTTTAACGAAGTCCCAAACGTTATTGATAACTTTGTCGCCTAAGTTGTTATACATGAATACTTTATTAAGTGTTTGTAATGTTAATGGTGATCCATCTTTTTCAACGTTTACACCCGCAGATTCACGCCATTCTTTTGGTATAAAGTTCTTTAGAACTCCAGTTTCAACCATTTTACTTTGAATTTGGCTGCCATCCTGAATCAAAGTCATGGAGAATACTGGGTTTGGGCTCTTAGAGTCACTGGTTAGCATTTGGAAAATTGAGTTTTCCTTAGGTTGTTGCCAGCTAATAGTACCTGTATAATTTGGATAAGCTGCCTTCATCGCTAAGACGAATGCTTCACCAGCTGTTTTACCACGGCTAGAGTTACCAATCCCCTCAAGTGTTTTACCATTTGATTCTTCATATGCTTTAGCCATTAATTCAACTAAAGTCATCTTTTCTGCTTCAGCAATAATCTTTTCTACCTCACTTTGCCCCTTAGGTTTGCAGGCAAACATAGAGAATACAAAACCAATTGCCAATACTGCGACCAATAGTTTTTTCATACTTTTCTCCTTTTTCCTATTTCTAAGCATGCAGATAAACCCTATCTACACACTTGTCAATTACAGTTTATCAAACCCATATGAACAATGGAAGCGCATTCATTTGCATAATTTTTCGTAATTTCGCGATTCTTCTTTGCAATAAACACAAGTATTCACCCCATCTTTGACCTAGTAACGCGCGCGAAGGAGTGTATTTTCTTGCAAAATAGAGGTTGGTATGGGTAAAAATGAATGCTTCCTTGCAAGATACACAACCGTATTATTCTCGATTATACAGACAGCGAAAATCAATAACTTACAAGTGTCAAAATACCTAGAATATGTCTTAGATCATCTGAACCATAAATCCATAGACGAGTTATTACCCTACAGCAAAAGTATACCAAAAACACTACAAAATGACTAAAAACGCTCCAATCGCCGACATGGCGGGAATGGACTAACAGTGACGAAAACGCCCAACAGTGCAAACTGCTTTGCGTTCTTTTAATCTTAGGGTGTAGTTATTTGACGTTTACCGCGTACTTAATTATACTCATTTTATTGGATCTAAAGGACAAAAAAAGCCACTCTCACGGGTGAGAATGACTATTCGGCTAGTTATGGTGACCCGTACTGGTTCACGAATTTTCCCGATTTTTTAATTTATTCTTAGTTAAACTGTCTAATTTACTTATAAATGTCTCTCCGATGACCTGCATCAACGACCAATATGATTAATCGATCATCAAAAATATGAGCAAGTAGTCTATAGTCTCCAACTCTGTATCTCCAGATACCTTTTTTGTCAGCAGCCAACCCTTTTCCATGAATTCTTGGATTTTTACAACCTTCCAAATTTTTAGATATCCATGCAAAAATCATCGTTGCTATTTGCTTGTCCATTTTTTTAAAGGTCTTTAGAGCATTTTCACTTAACTCAACCCGATACATCATTTGATACCTAGTAAAGACTTCGCTTCTTCTATGGTGTATGTTCTAGAATTTTGTTCATATGCTTTATACGCTTTTTCGTATAGAAAAATATCGAACTCGTCTTCGATTTTTTCTAAGATTGCTTTTCGCATAACTTCTGAAACCGTTGATCCATTAAGTTCAGCATATTTTTTTATAAGTTCTAATTCTATATCGTTCATTCTAATGGATATAGACATACAATCAACCCCTTTGTATTACATTGTACTACACATAAACAAAAAACGCAATACAATGTATTACGTTTGAGTTGTGTATATATGTTTTCTTGCATGTCGTTCTAAAGTGTTTTACTTATTAAATTCATATACTATTTACAATCTAGAAATATAAAATGCTCCCCTTTTTATTTTAAAACACCAAAATTTTTCCTGCTTTTTCTGTCAATTCAGCTAGTTCAGACATTGTACTTCTCTTTGTCGTATCAATGATGAGTTCATCTGGAATGCCTCTAGCATCTAAGCATGTTCCGTATAAGAAAACTCCACCATTTTTTCTTGAAACAGCTTTAACCATTCGTTCAATATTATAATATCCATCTGGAGTTTTTTGGTTTTTCATTGCACAAACAACACTGTCACCCATAAAAAACATATTGACTATAGCGTTTTGTTCTTTTTGTAGAGTCATTGCTAATCTTAAAGCATTATAAGGCTTTTCGTTACCATATGGTTATTCGTTTACAATAAATAAATAATTAATAAGTATACTACCTCCTGTTTACTTTCCATTATAACTCATTTTAGATGATTATCAAGTAGCCCATTTCATTAGGTTCATGAAGCAAGATTCACATCCAATACTATGTTTTTAACAAACTTGTTTGTGTTTTTTGGTTCTGATTTTTTTAATCTCGTATATGATTTTCAATACAAAATAAAACCCGAAAATAGCAACATATAACACTAAATTAATAGTTTTGGTATAGTTTAAAATTAAGTGAATAAATAACAATAAATAAATAATATATGCTGCAGATTGAATGAGGTTCCATGTTTTTGGTTTCATTTTCTTTCTTATCTTCAAAAACGATGTCACAAACAGTGGAATCATCAATACAAAACTGATCAATCCAAACCACTCTAGTGATCTTGTTCCATTGAGTCCTTGAAGTGTGTAATTTAATGCATGTGGTGAAATAACAATAAATCCTATAATAGAGAATTCTCTTCTAAGTCCCATAAATTTAGCTTTGATTTTATGTTTCTTATCAATTGCTCCTGTAATCATAACAATGTAGAAGAAACTTAATCCCAAAAAGCCTTGCATAATGGGTGTTGTGAAAGCTTTGTCTTGTAAAATAAATGCAAGTATCGATACAATAACTGCAACAATATAGATTTTTACATTATGCTTTCTAATAAATTTTCCAGCATACATAGCTAAAATAGTCAATATAATCAAAAACGCAAGTACTATCATTTAATAAATCTCCTTTTAGATGTTTAAAATGTTTAAATAACTAGATAAATATTTTTTTTGCTCAACCTCTTCTAATAGATGATACATTGGCTTTTCTTCCATAATTGCATATCTAAGTAACAAGCCAACTACAATCTCTGCTATTGAAATAGAATCCACATTTAATTGATGATAAGAAACATAACGTGATAGTTTTTGAATCACTTGATTATAAATCATCTTTGTGAATCCCAATTCTTGAGGTAAAGTATGTGCTAATGTTTCTCTAATGAGCATTTTTATCAGTCCTGTGTGTTTAGAGATCATGACCATTTTTTCATGTATCAATAATCTTATAAAGTCTTTAATATCATTGTTGATATCAATTGATAGGTCATCAACGATAGAATCTCCTATAGCTTGCTTAATGGATTTTAAAAACAAATTGTTTTTCGTTTGGAAATGACGAAATAGTGTCATTTCAGATACACCTGCTCTTTTTGATATCTCTAGAGTGGTTGCTGAACTATATCCCTTTTCTGAAAACACTTCTAAACTAGCTTCTAAAATTAAATCTTTTTTCTCTTTCAAATCCTCACCATCTTTCTTATGAAGCAGTTACAGGTATTAATACCTTAACTTCCTAGTGAATGTAATTGCTAAAATTGTAGGTAGAACTACAATTGTTGATAGCAATGCTAATGATAAATTGACTAATGTCATTATACCAAAATTAGATAAAATCACGAAGTCTGAAAAGATAAGTGCGCTAAACCCGCCCATGGTTGTTAAAGCAGATACAAGTATAGGGTTTGCCATTCTTGAAAAAGTGTTTTTGATTGCTTCTTGTCGATTATCAGTCTTCAATTTTTCTTCTTCAAATCGTTCTGAAATCAATATGGTGAACTCGGTACCTATCCCCATTATTAATGCTCCTAATGTTGCAGTTAAGGGTGTGTAGCTAATACCAAACAATGCCATGATACCTCCACTCCATCCAACAATAATAACAATTGGAATAATGGGGAGAATTGCTCTATAAAAAGATCTGTAAATGACTAATAAACTGATAAATATAAGTACTAACCCAATCATTGTGATTTCATATCGTCCTGTTGTTAATGCATTCATCATTTCGATATCAATCACAGATTGTCCAGTAATTGATATCTTTGAATCTTTATTGATAAGATTGATATCTTTTTCTAGATTATTAATAAAACTACTGAATTGCTCATCACTCATCTCTACAATTGAAACATTAATCACTGTCTTTGTATAAGACTCATTAATGAATAACTTTCTCTGGTCTATAGGCATTCCTTGTAACGTTGTCTCATTAATCATTTCAAGATTTCCTAAACCCATCATTTCAAGTAGACTTAACAAAGATGATGTTTCAATAATATTTTCCTCATATTTAGTTATCAATAGATTTTCAACATCTCTAATAGATTCAAGGTTTTCTAAAGATAAAATATATGTGTCTTCTATGATAATAGCGATTTGCTCTGTTGAGCCAATTATATTTCTTAGAGTTTTAATGTCGGCTAAAGCTTCACTGTCTTGAGGCATAAAGTTTTCAAGGTTGGTTTCTGCTTCTGCACTTTGATCAACATAAATACCAACAATTGCTAGAACGATTGCTAAGCTTAAAATAACAAATTTAAACTTTAATACTCCCCCTACAAAATTTGAAATGAATAAATTCGGCTTTACCTTTTTTGACATTTTTAGTTTTTCTTCTTTAGGAAAGTGTTTATCTCTAATATATAAAAACGGTATAAAAATGAAGATTCCAATCATAAATGCTATTACAATACCTAAGGTTAGCATTGCACCGAAATCATTAATCATTGGTACTTTAGATCGATATAGACTTAACAGTCCTAGTCCAGTTGAGATCATTGCAATTAAAACTGCTGGGACCATTTTTTTTATGGTCATGAATAATGCTTTATCGTGTTTCATGTCTTAACCTCTTTCCTCTTCATATCGTGTTTGAAACTGTATAAAATAATCTATTCCCAATCCGATGAGAACAGGAAATACTGCCATAGATACCATAGTTAATCCAATGGATAACCATCCCATCATACCAACGGTTGCAACAACTGCGAATAAAATCATAACAATCGGTAAAAGTCTCATGCGAACTTTATAAATCAGTAGTAATATCAAAATCATAATGACTACAGCAGATATCATCATATATTGCATGCTCTCCATCATAGAAGATTTGATTGAGCGGTCTAAAATTGGCTTTCCTGAAACTAAGACTTTATCTTCACTACCCTCTAGTTCTAGTCGATTGATTATTGTTTCATAGATAGCATCAATTTGTTGGTCAGTGACGTTACCATTTAAGACAATGACCATACGTAGTTGCTCTTCATTTACGATAAAACTACTAAACATTTGTTTGACTTCACTTGATTCACCATAAATCATCATATGAAGCGTTTCTGGAGAACTTGGAAATCCAGGTTCAAATGCATTGAAATGAGTATGTATTTGAGCTAAATTTGTACCCATATTTCCTAAATTGACGCTCATTGTATGTAATGCTTGGGATAATGTTTGGATAGATTCGAGTTGTGTATTTAATATGCCTGATAGATCAAATAGGGTAACCATCAATTGACTTATAGCTAGACTGGTTTGTGCAGGGATTGATGTCATATCTTCTTGTAATAATAATTGTGAAATACTTTGGTTAATGGTTTCTGTTTGCAAAATCGTTAATTCAGTAAGTTCTAGTTCTTCTGTCATTGTTGGATCTGCTTCAATCTGCGTCTTTAGAGTGTTTAGATCCATTTTTAAGTCGACTACTGCTAAATTTAATAAGTCTAATATACTGAACATATTGACCAACCCTGTGTTGAGTTGATCTTGTGCAGTAATCATTTGGCCTAAATTTGTTGATAGTGCTTCTAGATCAGGTAATTCCGAGGGATTCCCAGATACCATCTGAGTTGAAAGTTGATCAAGTTGTAACGATAGTGCATTTAATCCTAAAGACATTTGATTCAGTCCATTTTCAGTTTGGTTGTAAAGTGATATACTTATTTGATTGATAATTGTGACTGGGCTGTTAATAGCAAAAATGCCTTCTAGATTTTCAATATTTTGTTGGATATCATTCATCAAAAATAATGATGATGACTCAAATAGTGTTTCTTGATCAAAAATCAAAACGATTGGATCTTTACCGAATTCATTTTGATAAGCTTCATTATCTTGATAAATATCTGTGTTATCAGAGATTAATGTATCATTTCCTGTTTTTAATTCAATTTGGGTCACACCAATAATTAACCCAATCATTATAACAAATGTAAATATAAGTGTCTTTACTGGGTATTTCATGATGAGTGTTGTTAGTTTTTTCATAATATTCTCCTTTTAGTGTTAGTGCTCACTATCATATTGTACACGAAACAAGCTAGAATGTAAAGAAATAAATTTTGAATCTTATAAAATACTGATCATTGACATAAAAAAACATATTTTTGAGACTTTATATTAACTTCCTTTTCCAGGTAGTAATTTTGCTTTGATGTCGTAAGTTCTGCAAAAACTATTGTTGACACTCTAAATCAGAATTGTTGAGGTGATTTGCTGCTTTTCAGCACTCTCAAACACACGATATTTCATTAGCCAAGACACATTAATTTCAAATTCAGTAATGGTTTTGTGAAGACAAAAAAAGTCCCCATTTCTCTATGAAATGAGGACACTGAAAACATTGGTGACCCGTACGGGATTCGAACCCGTGAATGCATGCGTGAAAGGCATGTGAGTTAACCGTTTCTCCAACGGGCCAGTTTAATTGTGAAAGCGCAAGTGGCGGAGCAGGAGGGATTTGAACCCTCGCGCCGGTTTTCACCGACCTACACCCTTAGCAGGGGCGCCTCTTCAGCCTCTTGAGTACTACTCCAAATGCGCTATTATATGATAACCTATTTTGGCATAAGTGTCAACTTATTTCGAATACAAATTCAGAAAATTGATGTTTTATAAAAATAAAAAAAGCACAGGAGAGAGAGTTGTGCTTTTTTTACATTAATAAAATTTTATATTAACGAGGCTCGATCATAGAGAGAGAGACTTTACCTCGTTTTTCATCTACACTTAATACCCATACTTTTACGATATCACCAACGGCGACCACATCTTTTGGATGCTTGACAAAGCCCTTGGATAATTTTGAAATATGGACTAAACCATCTTCTTTTAAACCACAATCTACGAAAGCACCGAAATCAACTACGTTTCTTACAGTACCTTCTAACATCATTCCAGGTTTTAAGTCTTCTAAATGAAGGATATCATTTCTTAATACTGGAGCGTCAAATTGGTCTCTTGGGTCTCTTAGAGGGGCAATAAATGCATCGAGAATGTCAGCTAAGGTGTATGAATCAATGCCTAGTGTTTTTTGAAGTTCATTACGGTTGATCTTATCGATAATTGCCTTCAATTCAGGTTTACCAAATAAGTCAGATGTAATGCCATACATAGACATGATTTTTTTCGCAGGTTCATAGGATTCTGGATGGACAGGTGTCATATCCAGTGCTTCATTTCCACCTACGATGCGTAAGAACCCCACCGATTGTTCAAACGCTTTGTCCCCTAAACGTGGGACTTTTTTGATTTGGTTACGGTTTTTAAACGCACCATTTTCATCACGGTATTTAACGATATTTTCAGATACCGTCTTATTTAATCCAGATACGTATGTTAGTAGTGCTTTTGAGGCAGTGTTAATGTTAACACCAACTTGGTTAACTGCATTACTTACAATAAAATCTAGCGATTCAGATAATTTCTTTTGTGATACATCGTGTTGATATTGACCAACACCGATTGATTTAGGGTCAATCTTAACAAGTTCTGATAATGGGTCTTGAAGACGTCTTGCAATAGAGGCTGCGCTTCTTTCTTCAACTGAATAATCTGGGAACTCTTCTCTAGCAAGTTCACTTGCAGAGTATACAGAGGCTCCAGCTTCAGAAACAATGACATACTTTGTGGTTAAGTCATTTTTTCTAAGCAATTCAGCAACGAAGGCTTCAGTTTCTCTAGAGGCAGTACCATTACCAATGGCAATGATGTCTACTTGGTGTTTTGCAATAAACTGTTTAACAATCTTTTCAGATAGAGGGAGACGTTCAATGGCTTCTTTCTCACCTTTATACTTCTCGTGAGGGTAGATAACGCCTTTTTGAAGAACGGTTCCTTGCTCATTTACCACACATAATTTACATCCTGTACGATAAGCTGGGTCTATTCCTAGTACAACCTTATCTTTCATAGGTCTTTGTAATAGGAGGTTTCTTAAGTTTAATGCGAAGACTTCAATCGCTTGATCTTCTGCCTTACTGGTTAAGTCTGATCTAATTTCGCGCTCTAAACTTGGATAAATCAATCGCTTTAATGCATCCTCAATTGCTTCATTAATCAGATAGACAACTGGGGAGTTTGGATTGGTTATAATTTTAGAACCGAGATATTTTAACATTGCTTCTATGTTACTGTCAATAGAAATCGTAATAATTTTTTCGTCTTCTGCGCGGTTCATTGCAAGGATACGATGTGGTACCGATTTCGAAACTTTTTCGACATGATCATAGTACATTGTGTATGTTCCTTTTTCGTCTAACGCTTCTGCATTCTTCTTTGCTTTGGCGACGATTAAACCGTCTACTTCCATTTCAACACGCAAAGCTTTACGATAATCTGCATTATCGCTGATTTGTTCTGCAATAATGTATTTAGCCCCTGTTAAGGCATCTAATACAGTAGGCACTTCTTCGGTTATAAAGGCTTTTGCTTCTGATTCGATATCAATGCTAGAAGGCATGCTTAAAATGAGTTTTGCAAGAGGTTCTAGGCCTTTTGCAATCGCTTCGGTTGCCTTGGTCTTTTTCTTTTCTTTGAATGGTCTATATAAATCTTCAACCTCAACTAGTTTAGTTGAACTTAAGATTTGGTTTCTTAAGTCTTCAGTCATCATTCCTTTTTCTTCGATCAAACGAATGACATCATCTTTGCGCTTTAATAAGTTAACACCATATTCCCAGGATTTATGAATCTCGTTGATTTGTTCTTCATCTAATCCACCGGTTACTTCTTTACGGTAACGGGCAATGAATGGGATTGTGTTTCCTTCATCTAAGAGTTTTAATACTGATTCTACTTGAGTTTCTTTAACACTTAACGTGTTGCTTATTTCTTTGACTAATAATTGATCCATATTTACCACCTTTTTTCGTAGGAAAAGGGCGTTCGCCCTCTTACTTAGTTATTGATTTTAAAACGTATAAAATGCCATTTTCACTTGTGTTGATTGCATTATCAGCATATGAATCGCCTGAAATATGCACTAAACCTGGTCTATTAGGTAAAAATAACCCACTGACATAGCTTTGAATTTCTGGATACTTGTTATAATCTAAAACAAAGAAAGAATACCCTTTGTCTTTGGCTTTAGAGGCAGCATCTTTAACGTCTGCTTCAAGTGTTTCACACATCTCACAAACATCATAATCTCCGTTATAAATAAAAACATATACTTCATGTTCCACATTTTTAAGTGGATTGGTGTCATCTTCATTTAATAACCATTTATATTCGCTTAAGCTAATATGTGTTAAGTCTTCAAAACGTTTAGTTTCGGTTTGGTTATCTTTATTAAATACATATTTATCTAGCAGTAAATACCCTACAGCTAATACTAGAATGACAAGAAGTGAAATTCCAGCCACCTTTAATATTTTATAATCCATTTGCGTTCTTGCATTTACTTGTTGTTTGTTACTGTTTTTTGATTTTGGTTTTTGTTGTACACGTGGCATATAAATCTCTCCTTGCTCCTATGTTATTATACAAAACTATAGGCATTCTTACAAGATAAAACAAAAATATGGTAATTATCCTTTTTTCTCAATAATAACGATTGCAGTGGCATAGTCATCTGTGTGAGATATAGAGACTTTTACTGTATCAAATATAGAAAATCTAGAACTTACCATATAGGGAGCACCAAACTCATCGTTTAAAATGCTAAAGTCCGTATAGTTTGCCGTTTTATCCCCATTCTTTAGCGCTTTAAATACCGCTTCTTTTGCAGCAAACCTTCCTGCTAAATAAGTGACTTTTCTTACATGATCTGTAATACGTTCAAAGACTTGTCTTTCTTCAACAGATAATATTCTTTCAATGAACTTCTCACTCATTAACGATTCGATTCGTTTGTTATCGACTAAATCAATCCCAACTTCTATACTCATTTTTGACCCTCTCTTATTGAATCTGCTAGTTGTTTTATTTTAATCAACCGGTGATTCATCCCTGATCTGGACAAGTTTTGTCCAGTCTCAGTTTTATAGATTTTAATCAGTTCAGATAAGGATGCATCTGGATAAGTTTCTCTAAACCTAATGGTTTCTTTAAGTTTGTCTTCCAGGGTTGCGTAGGCTTTATTCTTCTTAATCACTTCGATGTCTTCAAGTTGTTCATTGGCTGCGGTAATTGTTTTTTTCTCATTAGCAATTTCTATGTTAATTAATCGATTGATTGAGTTGTTAAAGTCTCGCTTGATTCTGATGTCTTCAAACTTAAAGACCGATTCAAATGCCCCAATAACGCTTAAGAATGAACTGATTGCCTCTGCTTCTTTTAAGTAGACGATAAGGCCTTGTCTTCTAGCAGTGATTTTCGCATTTAAATCAAAGTGATTCATTAGTCTTTGTGTAAATACGGCATCTATTTTACTATGAATGAATAACTCCAAATGATAAGTAGGTTTAATTGGGTCATTAACGGATCCACAGGCAAGAAAGGCGCCTCTTAAATAAGCTCTTTTGGCTTCATCGGTTTCGGTTAAGAATTCATACTCTAATGTGTTTTGATCAACCATTGAATGTTCTTCAATAATTTTAGAGACGTGTGACTTAACTAATACCAAATAGCCGCTTTTCTTTTTAAGTTTAACTTCTTTTTTAGAAATGATCTCTATTTTCGCTTCATACATATTTTTAACCAAAACATAAAACCTTCTCGCAATTGAGGGGTTATTCGTATGAAACTCCAAGTACATGCCTTCGTTCGTTATATGTAAGTCTGTGTTCAAATGCAAAAGAGCCGAAAGTTCGGCTAGTTGTTCTTGTCTATCGGTTTGAATTTTCACAACTTCTTCTTTTACAGTTCTCGCAAACGACATAATATTACCTAGATTCTAAATATTTCAAAACATTTTGAACCGCTATTGCACCATCTGCAGTTGCTGTAACTACTTGTCTGATTTGTTTTTGTCTGACGTCCCCAGAGGCGAATAATCCTGGAACACTCGTTTCCATCTTTTCATTGGCGATAATATAACCCCATTGATCGGTAACACCTAGTGGTTTAACCATATGCGTAACAGGTAGCCAGCCGATGTATTCAAATACACCTCTTGCTTCAATGGTTTTAACGACATTGTTAGCATCTTTTACAATAACGCCAGATAGTTTACCGTCATCACCAACGATGAACTCCTCAACTAATGATTCATAAAGTACGGTTACATTCTTTTGTTTAAGAAGTAACTCAACGGCTTTTTTATCTGCTGTCAATTCTTTTAAGTTTTGAATGACTGTGAGGTGTTGGACTAAAGAGGCTAAGTAAGTAGCTTCTTCAACGGCACTGTTTCCACCACCGACAACAACCACTTTTTCCCCTTTATAAATTGGACCATCACAAATTGCACAGAAACTAATACCGTTACTCTTTAATTGTTCTTCATTTGGAACATTTAAGGTTCTTGGTAACATTCCTGATGCCACAATAACGGCTTTGGATTGATAGGTGTTAGAGTCTGTAATCACTTCAAAGAAGTCGCCTATCTTTTTAACTTCCATCACATTACCATACTCATAGTTTGCACCAAGAGCCATGGCATGATCAAACATTTTTAGAGCTAAATCACTGCCTGAAAGTTTTTGAAAACCTGTGTAGTTTTCAATTTCGTTCGTATTAACAATTTGTCCACCAGGTGCACCTTTTTCAATCATCAATGCACTTAGGTTGGCTCTTGCTGCATAAATCGCTGCAGTTAACCCAGAAGGTCCTGCACCGATAATAATTACATCATACATGAAATCACCTCTTCTATTTCTAATAAACTATACACCAAATATGTAGGATTACTTTTCTTAAGTTCGTCTTTAACCCAAGAATACATTACACCTATAGAAGGAATCTTTGCATTCTTTGCTGCTAGGATATCATTAGGATGATCCCCAACATAAATGGCATTTTGGGTTTGAAAGAACTCAATGGCTTTTAATATTGGCTCAGGGTGTGGTTTATGGTTTTCTACATCATCACTACCTACTATATAATCAACATATTCCGTTAATTCACAAATCGCTAATCCGCGCTTGATTAAGTAGTGCATCTTTGAAGACACAATGCCAATCTTTATCCCTTTTTCTTTCAATCTTTGAAAAAGGATTTTCGCACCATCATAGGGTTTTACGTATAAATCATGTAATTCAACATTTCTCTTTCTATACATATCTATGATCCTATTTAGTTCTTCTTCACTGGTTGTATACTTACTAATACTTTGTTTCAAAGTTGGTCCGATAAACATTAAGTAGTCTTCTTCTTTAAGCTTCACATGAGGTAAAGCAACTTCAAAAACAGACTTAAAATTATCGAGAATTAACTGGTTGGAATCAATGACTGTTCCATCAAAATCAAATAGTACTGTATCGATCATTTCTTTAAAGTAAGGTCTAAGCAATCAACATAATCTGGAAGGTCTTTGACGAAAATACGTTTCAAGACAAGGTATGCGATGCCACCACCAACAAATAATACAAGTGAGTTTAACACGTTGATTCTGATGTCTGTGCTTCCTAACATTAATGGATCTGTTCTTAAGAACTGTTCAAGCATTGCTCTACCTAGTCCATACCAAATTAAATATATCCCAATCAGGTCTCCAGACTTCAACCCTTTTTTACGTCTAAGCACTAACATGATTACAAGCCCAATTGCATTCCAAACGCCTTCGTATAAGAACGTTGGATGATAATAACTGACTTCACCAACATTGGAGTCATAGAAGTACATATTATCGACAATAAACTTAGGAAGTTTCAAGGTGTCTCTTAAGAATCCACGAGTAGTTGCGATACCGTTGGCTTCTTGGTTAAAGAAGTTTCCCCATCGACCAATAACTTGACCAATCAAGAACCCTGGTGCAAGCAGGTCTAAAAATTTAAAGATTGAAATATGTTTCACTTTGGTGAATATGATTAAAAATATAATCGTGACTATGACAGCACCATGAATCGCTAATCCACCACTACGAATATTGAAAATATCACCAATGGAAGTGTATCCTCCAACTGGATCAAAGATTACATAGTATAATCTAGCCCCAATAATCGCAAGTGGTACTGCATATAGTAATCCATCATAGATGTGGTCTCTATCGATGCCTAATAGGTCTGCTTCTTCCATTGCTGCGATTGCCGCAAAAATGATTCCTGTAAGTATGAATATTGCATACCATGCGATGCTAAACCCACCAATTGAAATCGCAATGCTATCAAAGGATTTATAACCTGCATGGCTGATTTTTGGCTTGTTGGTTGCAATCACTATTAGTAAAAGAAACCAAAAAACCATTAGCCCTGCCATAATGTATTTTCTTTTATTTTCTAAGATGTGTGTCTTGATGTTATTCATTATCATCTACCTCATTTTTCTTCATGCTTCTTGTGATTTCTCTTGTTAAGTTAAAGGCTGCATGATAACCCATGTACTTAAGTTTCTCATTCATTGCTGCACTTTCAACGAGTGTAGCCACGTTTCTACCCGGTAATACAGGAATGGTAACTTTTGGAATTTCAGTATCAAAGTACTTAGTGGTTTCTAAGTCTAACCCTAGTCTGTCATAGTACTTATCTTCTTCCCATTTCTCAAGTTCTACCACTAATCTAATCTTTTTCGTTTCTCTATAGGCGCCGACACCAAACATACTAACGACATCGACGATGCCAATGCCTCTAATTTCTAAGTAACGCTCAAGAATTTGTGGGGCTTGTCCGATTAAGATTCCAACATCCTTTTGATAGACATCGACTCTGTCATCGGCAATTAAGATGTGTCCACGTTTGATTAGTTCAAGCGCAGTTTCGCTTTTACCGATCCCACTCTTACCAATGATTAGGCATCCTAATCCACCTATATCTAACAAGACTCCATGAACGCTCTTTCTTACAGCTAGTTTTTCTTGAAGGTATGAATATAACTTAGAGTTTAAAGGGGTTGTTCTAATATTGCTCTTTAAAATCGGAACATTATAAAGGTTACCCAAGCGAATATACACTTCATCGACTTCAACATTTACGGAGAATATCACAGCTGGGGGTTTTAATTCAAAGATTTCTTTTAGTCTTTCTTCTTGGATTTCTTTTCTAAATAACTGAAAAAATGAGTTTTCTTTAGATCCGATTAGAATGACTCTTAGAGGGTCAAAAAAGTCCATAAACCCTGCTAGTTCAATACCTGGTCTAGAAATCATGTCGTCTTTAACATAACCTTCTAGTCCCTTAAAGCCAGCCACCGGAGTCAGTTGGTTGTCTTTTGCTAGTTGAATCACTTTGATACCTTTCATAAGTGCCTCCTTTTTGATTGAACGAATTTATCGTAATAATAGACTAACAGTATTTTAATGACTAAAAACACAAGGGTGAATAAAACAAATCCTAAGGTAGAAGTAAACCTCACATCAGGAACCATTTCGACCGCTAGATATATCAAAACGATATATATTAGTAACAGCAATAACCCAAGAGTCTTAATCACGTATTTAAATAAAAACCGTTTAGTTACATTGATTAATAGAAACTCAACTAACGTATAAAGAATCGTTAATATGACGAAGCCCACTATATGATCTACTTTCAACTCGGAAGTTAGTCCAATGGCAGTCATAAAAGCAATTAAATTAAATACATAGACTCTTAGCATGGAATAACCATAACTTTGATCTATTTCGACTAGTAATGGGTTTTTCTTCATCCTATAGTCCTACTTTCTTAAGAGTGGCTTTAAATACATCCCTGTATAGGAATCTTCGCATTCGATTAAGCCTTCTGGGGTTCCTGTAAATACGATGTTTCCACCCATAGCGCCGCCTTCTTTACCTAAATCAATGATATGATCCGCACATTTAATCACATCTAAATTGTGCTCAATGACCACAACGGTAGCACCTTCATCGACAATTCGGTCAATGACATGCATCAAACGCTTAACATCATCCACATGCAAGCCAGTAGTTGGTTCATCAAGAATATATAGCGTTTGAGGGGTAATCCTCCTATAGAGTTCAGAGGCCAATTTTACTCTTTGAGCCTCACCACCAGACAATGTTGTAGCGGATTGACCTAATGTCATATACCCTAACCCCACATCATGGATGGTTTGAAGTTTATCTTTAATCTTTGGAATATTTTCAAAGAATTCTAGCGCATATTCAACCGTCATATCTAAGACATCGGCAATGGTCTTGCCCTTATACTTAACTTGTAAGGTTTCGTTGTTGTAGCGTTTACCGCCACACACTTCGCACTGAACGTATACGTCGGGTAAGAAGTGCATTGTAATACGTTTAACGCCATCTCCACCACAGGTTTCACAACGACCACCTTTAACGTTAAAGCTAAAGCGTCCCTTTTGATACCCTCTAATCTTCGCTTCATTTGTCATAGCGAATACATCTCTAATATCGTCAAATACGCCTGTATAGGTGGCTGGGTTACTTCTTGGTGTACGACCAATAGGAGATTGTGAAATATCGATGATTCGATTGACGTTCTCAATTCCTAAAATGCCTTTATGAGCGCCAGGCTCATCTTTGGTTTTATATAAGGATTTATGGATACTCTTATAAAGAATTTCATTTACAAGTGTTGATTTACCTGAACCTGATACCCCAGTGACACAGATAAGTTTACCCATTGGAAATTTAACATCGATGTTTTTGAGGTTGTTTTGAGTAGCCCCTAAGATTTCAATAATCTTGCCGTTACCTTCTCTTCTAGTTTGAGGAACGTCTATTTTGAGTTTACCGGTTAAGTATAAACCTGTAATACTCTTAGGGTTTGCCATGACTTCTTGTGGGGTACCATAAGCAATGAGTTCCCCGCCATGGACACCGGCACCAGGACCGATATCAATTAAGTAATCACTCGCGAGCATGGTTTCTTCATCGTGTTCAACGACAACCATAGTATTACCTAAATCTCTCATCTTCTTTAATGTTTCGATTAGTTTGTGGTTATCTCTTTGATGTAATCCAATGGATGGTTCATCTAGTACATATAAAACCCCAGATAGCATGGAACCTATTTGAGTAGCAAGCCTAATACGCTGTGCTTCTCCTCCTGATAAAGTGGTTGCTTCTCTAGCAAGGGTTAAGTATTCTAGACCAACATCCTTTAAGAATTGTAAACGGGTCTTAATTTCGTTTGTGATGGTTTCAGAGATCTTGTATTCAGTGACTGATAACTTTAGATGTTCAATAAATGCGAGAATGTCTTCAACACTTTTTGCCATTAAGTCAGAGATATTTTCTTTGTTTATCTTTACGGATAAAGTGGCTTTATTAAGACGTTTCCCTTCACAAGTGCTACAAGTTCTTTCAGTCATATAAGACTCAATCCACTCTCTAATCCATGTGCTACTTGTCTCAATATATCTTCTTTGAAGGTTTGTGATAACCCCTTCATAAGCTTTGGTTGTTTCATGGACTCGTCCTGATGAACTCTTTAGTTTAAAGAAGAGTTTTTCATCGTTTCCATACAAAATGATGTCGAGTTGTTTTCTTGATAACTCTCCCATTGGTTTATCCGTATCAATCTTATAGTGATTGCATACAATCTCTAATTCGAGTGCTTGTAAGTTTTCAGCATCTTGATTACGATAAGGAATAATGCCCCCATCTTTAATGGATTTTTTAGGGTTAACCACTAATCCTTCAGAGACTGTAAGTTTCTTTCCTAATCCATTACAATCTGGACATGCACCAATTGGACTATTAAAGGAAAACAGTCTTGGTTCTAAATCAGGTACTGAGAAGTCACTATCTGGGCAAGAGTAAGATTGACTAAAGGTGAATTTTTCTCCATTGATGATTTGAACCTCAGAGAATCCGCCACTCATATTGGTTGCAAGTTCTAGTGCATCATACAAGCGACTTCTAATATCAGGTTTAACTACCAAACGGTCAATGACCAAAGATATGTCATGTTTTTTGTTTTTATCTAATTCAATAACAGGTTCTAAATCGACAAGTTCTCCGTTAATAACTGCACGAATGAACCCTTCCTTTACAAATTTCTCCAAGGTTTTTTTATGAGTGCCTTTTTGCATTTTAACAACCGGACTCATAACCATAACCCTTGTGTTTTCTTCTAGTTCTAACACACGGTTAGTCATTTCTTCAATGGTTTGTTTAGAAAGTGGAATATCACTACCGGGACAATAGGGTGTGCCTATCTTGGAGTAGAGTAGTCTAAAATAGTCATAGATTTCTGTGACTGTCCCTACGGTTGATCTTGGGTTATTTGAGGTAGACCTTTGGTCGATGGAAATCGCTGGACTTAAGCCATCAATTTTATCAACATCTGGTTTCTCAAAACTACCTAAAAACATTCTTGCATAACTGCTTAGTGACTCAACATATCTGCGTTGACCTTCTTGATAGAGTGTATCAAAAGCCAAGCTAGACTTCCCTGAGCCTGAAAGCCCCGTCATAACAACAAGTTTATTCTTAGGAATTTTAACGTCTATATTTTTTAAGTTATTGGCTCTTGCGCCTTTAATAACGATATACTCATTATTCAATGGAAGTCATCTCCTTAAATCTCTTTTCATCAATCACTTCAATACCAAGTGAAATTGCTTTCTCAAGTTTTGAACCTGCATCTGATCCAGCCAAAACATAGTCTGTCTTTTTACTAACAGAACCGGATACTTTCCCACCAAGTTTTTCGATGATGGTTTGGGCTTCTTCTCTTCCTAGAGTTTCAAGTTTCCCTGTTAAGACAAAGGTTTTATCTTGTAATAAGTTAGAGGTTGTCTCTGTTACTTCCATCTCAACTTGTAGCCCAATCTCTTTTAAGTCTTGGATAAGTTTTCTTGCATACTCGGTATGGAAGAAATGATGTATGCTCTCTGCAGTGGCTAAGCCAATGTCAGGAATTGTTTTTAGGTCTTCTACTGAAGCATTTGATAACAACTCTAAGGAAGGGTATCTCTTAAGAATAATTTTTGCAACCTTAGCGCCTACATGCTTTATGCCTAAACCGAATAAGAGCTTATCTAGTGGCATGGATTTACTATTTTCTATCGCCATAAGCAGGTTATCTACTTTTTTCTCACCCATTCGGTCAAGTGTCATAAGTCTTTCTTTTTGATCTTTTAAAACGTAAATATCTCTAATGTCTTTTAAGAGGTTTTCCTCGAACAACTGAACAACCACTTTTTCACCAAGCGTATCGATGTTCATCGCACCACGACTTGAAAAATGAATTAATTTGCCTATGTGTTGAGCTGGGCAACCCGGGTTTACACAAAACCAATCTGCTTCTTCCGCCTCTCTATGTAGAAGATCTCCACAACTTGGGCATGTTTTTATCATTTCGAACTTAATCGTATTTTTTCTTTCTTCTAGCACTGGTCCAACCACTTCAGGAATGATTTCGCCTGCTTTTCTTACAATAACTTTATCATTAATCTCAATATCTAGTGCCTTAATATAGTCTTCATTATGAAGCGTAGCACGAGATACGAGTGAGCCTGATATCATCACTGGAGATAACTCAGCAACCGGTGTAATCACACCAGTTCTCCCCACTTGGAATGTAATTGAATTTAGCGTAGTAACCACTTCTTCAGGGGCAAACTTGTACGCAATCGCCCACTTAGGGTATTTGACTGTTTGACCAATTTGATCGTACTTATCTAGTTCATTAACTTTGATCACAACACCGTCCGTATCATAACTGAGTTCTTTCCTCAAAACATCATAACGACTAATTTCAGAAATGACTTCTTCAATTGAGTTCACTACTTTATAGTTAGGATTGGTTTTTAACCCCAAGTCATTTAGGAATGTTAAAACGCCCTCTTGGGTATGAATGCCGTATTTATGTGGTTCTACTAGTGTATAACAAAACATATCTAAGTTTCGTTTTCTAACGATGCTAGAATCTAGTTGTCTAATGGTCCCCGCCGCCGCATTACGAGCGTTTTTAAAGAGTTCTAACCCTTCCTTTAAACGTTCTTCATTTGCCTTATGAAAGCTTGAATAAGGCATAAAAACCTCGCCTCTGACTTCAAGGCTAAGGGGTTTTCTTAACTCGATAGGAATGCTTCTAATGGTTTTAATATTTTCAGTGACGTCTTCACCAACCACCCCATCTCCACGAGTGGATGCTCTAGCGAGAACCCCATTAACGTAGGTAAGGTTGATTGCTAATCCATCAATTTTGAGTTCCATATTATAAGAATATTCAGTAACTTCTTTGGATACTCTCTTATCGAACTCAATGAGTTCTTGATTGTTAAAGGCATTTGCTAGAGACATCATAGGTTTCTCATGTTTTACTTTAACGAATTTATCTAAAACAACCCCGCCAACTTTAACTGTTGGTGAGGTAGGAGACTTAAATAAGGGATAAGTTTCTTCTAGTTCGATGAGTTCATTTAACATCATGTCATAATCTCTATCAGAAATACTAGGCTTATCTAGTGTGTGATACTCATAGTTTGCTTTTTCTATTTGCTTTTCTAAATCGCGCATTTTCTTTTCTATTTCTGTCATAAAAATCACCGTAAATATTATAACATATTTAAATACGCAAGGCATACAATTGACAACTGTTTTCTATGTTTCATTTCTGTGTTTCAGTTCTCTCACAAAACGTGGTTTATTTTGATTCTTAATATAGCTAATCATTAGATGGGTTTTCGCTCTCGTCATTGCGACAAAAAACAGCCGTCTTTCTTCTTCCAGTTCTTTTCTACTAGATACCTTTGAATCTCTTACCCCAATCACAAAGACCACTTCAAACTCTAACCCTTTTGACTGATGAAAAGTTAGTACGGTTAAATCCATCAGATAGGTATCTTCTAGCTTTTGTTTTAATGTTACAGCTTGATAGTGGTTACGGTATAAAACCGCAATCTCTTTAAGCTTTATACCTCTATTAATAAAATCTAGTACTTGAGTGATGACGAAATCAGATTCTAAATCACTTGATTGATACCCATGAATAGAAAGCGTCCCCATATCAGTACGTTTTGGAATCAATGTTTTCTTCAGTCGTTTATGGTTATTATTTATCAGTCGGTTTGCGTGTGTGGTTATCACTTCACACGACCTGTAGTTATAATCTAGAATGTATGTTTTTGCATTAAAATACTTTTGATATTCATCGATAACTTTAGAACTTGTCCCCCTAAACTTATATATGCTTTGATCGGGATCTCCAACAGCGAAAATAGATGATTTGTTCGATTTGAGAACTTTTAACAGTTCAAACTGCGTAATTGAAGTGTCTTGAAACTCATCGACAAAAATATAATCAAATTGAAGAAAATCAACGAATTGATTTTGATTATTCTTCAAGTAGTCTAGCGCTAATAACTCTAAATCAATATAGTCAATCAGCCCGTTTTTTAACAAAAAGTTATGATATTCGATAAATGGCTTTGTTCTCATGTTTTTATAGTTCAAAAGTCTTTTGTCGGCCTGTACTTGAGTAATTTCTTCATCTGAAAGTGTGAGATCCGTTTTATAAGACTCATCCAATAGCTTCGGTTTATTCACCCTAGAAACCACTTGATAACACAACCCATGAAATGTTGATATATAGACATTATCTAGTACTTTTGATAGTCTGTTTTTTAACTCCATTACACTCTTAACAGTGAATGATAAAATCAAGACTGATGTGTTTTCTTCATTTTTAGACAGTAACTGCCTCACGCGCTCAATTAAGACTCTAGTTTTACCTGATCCTGCTCCAGCAAGTAGAAAAATACTCTTTTCTTCAGCATTAACTACGCGTTGTTGTTTATCATCCAATTTAATAAAAATCACCTAACAATACATACCTAGTTATATTAAAATTTACTCTATAATTTAATCATATTTCAAACACACCGATGAAATAACTTTCATAAAACGAAAAAAAGCTCATAATTAGTGTTTCTTATACCTCCAATCAATGACATGACTAGAACTTCCGATTCCATTAAAAAAACTAGATAATTATTAAATTCTCTTACCAGATGATTTTCGCGATATGAAGCCGTCTGAATTTGAAAAGACCTTTATTGGCGGTTTATGATCATATTTTTTTTAACTAGTTTTCCTAACATTGAAATATTCCGAAGAAAAAGATCTATGGATATACCCTATTAAAAATAGCTACATTAGAATGATATTCTTCCCTTAATTGAGCGTTATTCTACACATTAAGCCAATAATTTTATGATTATTTTGCTCTAATACATCAAATACTCTTTTAGATTTTCTCTGTTTTAATCATCATTTTGACATATTTTATCAATCTCACTCATTTAGACCCAGAAAACAAAAAAATGCGGACAAAAAAGTCTCGCATTTATATGTTTTATTTAATTATGAACAACTATTCTAGTTAGCTGTTTTTATTTTCTTTAACGCTTGATGCCCAGTTGTAAATAATTTAAGTCCAAATTGTATCGAAAAAGCTACTCTTGTAATGTCTTCATTTTTCATTACGACAACACCTTTTCCATATTTTTCATGGAACACTTGATCTCCGACTTTGATATCATCTTCGACAAAATCAACTTGTGGTTCTTCTTTACGAACAATGATTCTTGGGGCTTCTTTTTCTTCGATATTCATTTCTTCTAAAAATCTAGAAGGGCTATTGTATTGAATTTGACCAAATCTGAAACGTTGTTTTGCGTGTGATAAAATAAGACGTTCTTTAGCTCTAGTTACCCCTACATAACATACGCGTCTTTCTTCTTCAATCTCAGTAAAACTACCCATAATATCAGATGGAAAAATACTCTCTTCCATGGCTACCATGAATACAACTTTAAACTCGAGACCTTTTACTTGGTGAATCGTCGCAAGCTTAACGGTGTTACGATCTTCGATTAAATCAACATCGGTTTTTAGGGCTAAGTCATCCAAGATTTGCTCAATTTTCTCTAAGTTAGTGCCTTTATAATCGGTTGCTCCATTATAGAAGATACTCTTTAGTTCCATGATGTTATCGTATCTGTCTTTGCCTTCATTGCCTTCTTGTCTAAGCATTTCTTCATAGCCGGAAACCCTAAGGGCAACATCAACGACTTGGGTTAAGTCATATACTGTATTAATCTCTTTTTTCAAAGTCTCAATAACGGATTTAAAACTTAGTAAAGCGTCCCTAGTTTGTCCGGTGACATTAAGCCTATCTAGGGCATCATACATAGAAATTTTGTGTATTTGGGCGAATGTTTCTAGTTTGCTAATGGTCACATTCCCTATTTTACGTCTAGGCGTATTAATCACACGTTTTAAGGATATATTGTCGTGTGAGAATAAAGCTAATCTAATATAAGATAAGATATCCTTAATTTCTTTTCTCGCAAAGAATGAAATGCCACCATAGATGACATAAGGGATATTATACTTTAAGAATGCTTCTTCAAATATTCTTCCAATGGCATTACTGCGATATAATACTGCGATATCTTTAAACATCGCCCCATTATTGACTACAATCTCAATCGCTCTTGCGACAAAGTAAGCTTCATCCTTGTCAGATTCACGAACCTCTTGAATGACCTTAGTTCCTTCACCAAGTTCACTTTTTAAGTTCTTGATTGTTTTTCGGTTTCGGTTGTTGCTAATCAATTTATTAGCTGCGTTTAAGACATTCATTGTAGAACGATAGTTTTCATCTAACACAATCACTTTAGGTTTAAAATCATTTAAAAAATAGGTGTAGTTCTCATAATTTGCACCACGAAACCCATAAATACTTTGATCAGGATCGCCAACGATAAATACATTTTTATGCTTAGCGCCTAGTAATCTAACCAATTCATATTGAATGATGTTGGTATCTTGGAACTCATCAATGAGAATGAATTGATAATAGGTTTGATACTTTTCGAGTAACCCTGGATTATCTTTAAGTAATTTCACTGTAAAGTTTAATAAATCATCAAAATCCATCGCGTTGTTTTGCTTTAAGTATTCATTATACCTGTTAAACACTTTCTCATCTTCAAAGTCTAATTGGTCATATTGTCCATTTTTAACTTTAGAGAAATAGTCTTTTAGACGATTCGATGAATACCTGTTTGGATCTAAGTTTAACTCTTTTACAGAATCTCTAATGACTTGTTTAGAGTCATCTTCATCCATGATTAAAAAGTGTCTATTATAAGGCTCTCCAAGATAGTCCACTTCGTCCCTAATAAAGCGCGCACAAAAGGAGTGGAATGTTGAGATGATTGGTGCGAACCCACTTGGTCCGACCAAATCAACTACTCTTTCCTTCATTTCTTTGGCTGCTTTGTTGGTAAATGTGACCGCTAAAATCGTTTTAGGGTCAATACCTGATTCAATCATGTTTGCGATTCTATACGTTAAAGTTCTTGTTTTACCTGAACCAGCCCCTGCAATAACTGCAACTGACCCATCAATCGATTTTACAGCATCTAGTTGATTATGATTTAAACCTGATAGTTTCATAGTACTCCTTAAATTGAAAAAGGGGCGACCCCTTTTTATTATTTTTGAAATGAACTTTTTAGCTCAACAATTCGGTTTAATACCATGTTTTCTTTCGTTGAGACTTTATCAAAGTTGAAATAACCCATACGAATCAATTGGAATGATTTAGTAGGTATGTCCTTGCTGAATGCAGCCTCAATGAAGCCTTCTTTCTTAATCCACGAGTCTTTATTCAAACGTTCGATGAAAGGCGCTTCTCCGTCAAATACAAGCGGTCCAAATAGGTTAAATTGTGTCTTAATTGATTGATGAGCAGAAACGAAATGAATGGTTCCGTTAGGTTTACGTTCACTGAATCCTGAACCTGACTTAGTTTCTGGATCGTAAGTAACTAAAAGTTCAACTACTTTACCAGTTTCATCTTTAATGACATCTACGCACTTAATGAAATAGGTGTGGAACAATCTCACTTCAACGTCTTTAGCTAGTCTCTTCCAGTGTTTATTTGGTTTAACTTCTACGAAGTCATCTTGTTCAATATAAAGATGTTTAGAGAAGTATACTGTACGTTCACCTAGTTCTGGTTTATTTGGATCAAAAGGCACAGTAAATGCTTCTACTTTGTCTTCATCATAGTTGATAACAGTCACTTTAAGTGGGTCAATTACACCCATCAATTTAGAACTGTTGTTAGCTAAATCGTCTCTTAAGAACGATTCAAGCATGTCTGTATTAACGGTTGTGTTAATTCTCGATAACCCTGTCCCAAGAATAAAGTTACGAATGGCTTCTGGTGTATAGCCTCTTCTTCTTAATCCTGAAAGGGTAGGCATTCTTGGATCATCCCAACCAATAACATGTTTCTCATCGACAAGTTGTTTTAAATAACGTTTACTCATCACTGTGTTTTCGATATTTAAGCGACCAAATTCAATTTGTCTAGGGATTAAAGGCATTTCAGTTTCTCTAACTACCCAATCATAAAGCGGACGGTGGTCTTCAAACTCTAAACTACATAATGAGTGTGTGATACCTTCGATGGCATCTTCAAGTGGATGAGCATAGTCATACATTGGATAAATGCACCATCTCTTACCTGTATTGTGGTGTTCAGCATAGCTTATACGGTAAATAACAGGGTCTCTCATATTCATGTTAGGGCTAGCCATGTCAATCTTGGCTCTTAAGACTTTTTCGCCTTCTTTGTACATGCCTTTATTCATGTTTTCAAACAACTCAATGTTTTCACTAACGCTTCTGTTTCTAAATGGTGATTCTGTGCCCGGAGTAGTTAAATTCCCTCTGGTTTTACTGATTTCTTCAGCAGATAAATCATCCACATAGGCTAAACCTTTCTTGATTAAAAGGATTGCTCTATGATACATTTCTTCAAAATAGTCGGAAGCATAAAGAACTTTATTAGGTTCATATCCAAGCCACTTGATATCTTCAATAATGGCATTAACGTATTCTACGTCTTCTTTTCCTGGATTGGTATCGTCAAAACGAAGGTTAGTTTTACCTCCGAAGTTTTTAGCTAGTTCAAAGTTGTTAATAACAGCTCTAGCGTGTCCGATATGTAAGTATCCGTTTGGTTCTGGTGGAAATCTTGTAATGATTTCATCGTGTTTTTTAGATTCAAGATCTTGAATCATAATTGTTTTAATAAAATTTGAATGGTTCTCCATATTATCACTTCCCAATTACTAATTATATAATAAAAGGCCCGTTATAACAAGTTATAATCTTGTGAACTACCCACCACTTAATGGAAGTGGGGGCTTCCTATCCGAACCGATGTACCCACCATTAAACGGATACATTTAAAGAAAAGAAAAAGGGTAATTTCTTACCCTTTTGTTGCACCAGCCATAATTCCTTCGATAAGGTATTTTTGGAATACCATGTAAAGGACTGTAATTGGTATACCGACAAATAACGCCCCCATAGCGAATGCGCTATAGTGCATATATTGTGGGTCATTAATAAACTTAAATAATCCGACTGCCAATGTCCACTGTTGTGTAACATCATAGTTTGGACCAGCGTTCTTAGGATAATAGTTTAGAAGATACCCCGGTAACATATAATCCATCCATGGTCCCATAAACATAGATACGGCAACGAATGTTAAGATTGGTACAGATAATGGCAGAATAATCTTAAAGAATATTTGAAGTTTATTCGCACCATCGATCATTGCGGATTCGTCCAAGTCTTTTGGAATTTGAGTTAAGAACCCTTTAATTAACCATAGGTTGCCTGGAATCGAACCACCGATATATAAAATCGATAGAGCTAAAGGTTTACCTAGTAAGTTAAAGGTCCAGAACAGTACATACATCGCAATTAATCCCATAAATGAAGGGAATGCTTGTAGAACTAAGATGGTTAATAACCCAGCTTTTTTACCTTTAAAGCTGAATCTAGCAAATACATAAGCTGCACCTGTAATTAAGATTGTACCAACAAACATATTTACAAGAGCGATTGATAATGTATTTACATACCATTTTAAGAACTTAGTTTCTTCAAATAGGTAGAATAATGCGGCAAACGTTGGTTTTTCAGGCCAAATTGTACTTGGAACTGCAGATGAGATATTAGAGAATGCTAACCCGAAAATATAGATAACTGGCACTAATACAATGACAGATACAAGCGTAATTTCAGCATAAACTAATAATCTAGATAGGATGTTTCCTAATCCGAAATTGCTTAAGATTGCTGAGTTTGAAACGTTACGTTTCTTAGGAACAACCCATAGATAGAATACTAACCCACTAGTTGGTAGTATCAACAATACAATAATTAATGAAAGCATGAGATACTGAACAATGTTTGGTTGTTCTTTCCTCATAAAGGTAGCCCTTAAATGGCCTTTTGGAAGACGCGTTAAGGTATAGATTAATCCATAGAAAGGTACGAGTGTAATTAAGTGTACTAAAAGATGTTCATAGCCTTTAGCTTTCGCAATATCTACTACTAGTGAGTGATAACTAAACACAATTAGCAACACAACATAAATCGTTATCAAGGATTGTAGAAGGTTATTCTTGAAAGATAGATAACCTAACACTGATAATGGGGCAATAATGATGGTTGCTCCGATTAAGAGTCCCGCATAAATTAGGGTGCGTTTTAATAACATTCTTGGATCATATGAATAATCAATTGCAGTTTGAGATGTTCCAATTAAGTTATTCATTTTCAATACACGTCTAATTCCATAAACTGGGATTAGACCAAATAATCTGTTTTTATAGGATTCATGTCCCTTTTTAACGGCGATTTCGTTCGCAACACTTTGCTGAACTAAAAGAGATAGAATGACTAAGAATCCAATCAGAAATAAGTATAGAGTCATAGATTAGTCCTCCTGGAATGCTTTCGTTCTTGATAGGTTCCACGCCGAAATCGAACCTACGAATAAGAATATTAGCACTGAGAATACCGATGCCATGTTATAGATGGATTCATCTACGGTTAACTTATACATCCAGGAAATCAAGATATCCGTATCACCAGCAAACCCCCGCGAGAAGTTACCCGCATTCGGTCCACCTTGGGTGATAAAGTAAATTACCCCGAAGTTATTAAAGTTTCCTGAGAATGTCATAATTAAAATTGGTGCTGTCGAATACAATACCAGAGGCATCGTAATCTTAGTGATCTTTTGAATGCCTGTTGCACCATCGATATCTGCTGCTTCATATAAAGTCTTATCAATTGCCGTCATAATCCCGGTCATTAGAGCCATAAAGTATGGGAACCCTAACCAAATATTAACAACAACAAGTGTAGCTCTTACAAATGTTGGGTTAAATGGATTACTAAACCATTGAATGTTATCTTTACCTAAATATATTAATCTTTGGAATCCTTCTAGGTATTTACCTTCTTTACCAAGCATACCTAAGTTTGTTAGGATTTCATAAATACCAATATCCCTTAGGAAGGTATTGACAAATCCATTGTCTTTAAACATAACTGAGAATACCATTTGTGATAATAACGCTGGGATAGCCCAAGGTAAAATCATAATTGTACGCCATAGTTTTCTAAACACAACTTTTTCGCTGTTCAAGATTAATGCTTGGAGGAATCCTCCAAAGAATACTGTAAATGTAGATAGAATAGCCCAAATGAAGGTCCATCCTAGAACACGCCAGAAAGCTTGTCCAAATGATGCGCCAAATCCACTTGAGAAATCAAATAATGCAATGAAATTCTTAAGTCCAATCCAGTCGAACGTCTCAATCATTGAAGTAGGACCAGAAATAGATGTGAACGCCATGATAAATCCGAATGTAATTGGCATAATGGAAATAAATGCTAATACAAACATCGCAGGCGATAAAATAATGTATTCAAAGAAGTTTTCATAGACTTCTTTGAAATATTTACCTTGTTTTGTAACTTCTTTTTTCAATCGTTTTTGTTCAGCAACAATGTAAGCATCTCTAATTGACCAAACCATGAATATCATAAAAAACAATGATAAGATGATTGCGATCAATCCTTGTAACATTAAAATCGTTGAGATATGCCCCTTTAATGGAACAGATCCTAGCGGTGTTACATAAGTGGATAAACTATAAGCTGCTGTAGGTCCACCAACTAAGGCAGATTCTAATGAGTTGTATTGGCTAAATTCAACTTTCTTGGCTACACCAAGAGTTAAAACCGACCAATACCCTTTAATGAAAATACCAGCTTTATCATAGAAGAAATAATCATAGTTATCCTCGAAACTTGCTTTTGTTTCAGGATTCATATGTAAATACACTTTTAACATAAATCGTGTAAAGTCATTTGAATCTCTTCTGTTGGCAGGATTTGCGTAAATACCATCTCTTAACGCAGCTCTTACTGCAGTCGTGAATTGAGTTGGTTGATATTGTAAATACTCACCAAGATAGATAAGGCCTGGTTGATAGTATTCGTAGACATTATTATTGTTCAAATATAAAGGACCGACTACATTAACTTTCGTTGGTGTAGATGGTAATGTCCCGATAGTAAAATCATAAAGATTAACATATTTATTTGAATCATTATCAATTACTTTAAGATAAGGGATTCCATTTAGTCTGTATATTTCTCCCGTTTTTCTAAATACAGTTAAACCTTCTAATGAATCTAAAATAACAGATTCATCGACGACATTGGTTATAAAATGAACTTTTACATATTCTTTTGTACTTGTACCATCTTCAAGTGTTTTGTTTCTTTCTAAATAGTAAATGCCATCTTCGTCTTTATAGATAGTTCTTGATCTATCTATTTCAACATTTTGCTCAGGGTTTTCGAAATCCTCAGCTTTGATTAGTACATTTGGATTATTAATATCTTTATATGATGCTGGGTTATTTTTAACCAAGTCTCTAGCAATAAATTCGATTAGAGCCATTTCGGTTAAATTATCATATCCGCCGATTTCAGTTACATAGTTTTCAAAATCAGTATATGGTTGTATTTCATTTCTAAAGACTAAATCGTTGTATTTAGTTACGAACTGACCTGATACCCAAGTGTCTCCAAAATCGTCACCTGGCAATTTATCGTATGCACTTGTTTCTACATTATAGTGACTTGTTCCTAACTCAATACCAATAAAAAGGCTGAAAACAAGAAAAAGAATTAAGGCTTTAATAAACTGTCCGTTTAGTAATTGTCCTAACCCCCAAATAATTCCAGATGCAATTGCTTTTAATATGCTTATAACTTTCATCTGTACCTCCATATAAAACTAAATGAGGGCGGCTCAGTAGCCGCCATCATCTGTTTTAAAGTTATATTAAATTAGTTTGCTGATAGATCTCTTAATGTTACATATGAAGTTTCTGCAGCTGCTGCAGCTTCAGCATATGCTTTACCAGCGTTCCATACTTCTGTGATCATTGTTTCAGCAGGAGCCCAGTAGTAAGTTACTTGTGGAATTGTTGGCATTGGATGTGAAGTCTTAAGTTGGTCTGACATAGATGTCATTCTTGAGTCTTCTAATACACCTGGAACACCAGAAAGTAGAGATTCTTTTAATGCAGGAAGTTTTGTCTTGTATTCATATTGAAGTTGCATAGCAATATCACTATTTAAGAACTCAACAAACTTGATTGCATCGGAAACATTATCTGAATACTTGTAAACTGCGGCCATCATAGCACCAGCGAAAGTTTTCATTTCTTTACCATTTAAAGTAGGCATTTGTGCAACACCATAGTTTAAGTTAGCTTTTTGATAAGTTTCATGCATCCAAGGCCCAGCGATGATGTAAGGAACTAAACCTTTTTCAAAGTTTTCGCCACCCTTAGTGTCTTTAACGCCCGCAGTACCAGCAACAACCGGTTTTAAGTCTTCAACGAAGAACTTTAATGCATCGACAGTGTCTGCAAACCCAACTGCTGATGGGTCATTTAATTTTTCACCAAATGGTGTGAAATCAAATGCTGATAAGAATGGTTGCATGAAATATGCATCTGCCCAGTGGCTAGATGTGTTGAAATAGTATAAGCCTTGTTCAGCTCTTGTAAGACCAGCTGATCCAACTTCTTCAGCATTCCATGCAGCGCCAGCTGTAAGGATTGCTTCCATTGTTGTTGCAGGAGTAGCTACTAAATCTTTGTTATAGAATAGACCTACTGATTCAACTGACATTGGTACTGCATAAACTCTTTCAACTGAGTTCGGTGATGCAGGGTCAAATGATTTAGCTTGTTCATCGTATGCAACAGTTGCAATAGATAGACCAAGTTCATGTGCTCTTGCATTTAATAAATCTTTTGTTGATTGTGGTAATGCATATACTAAGTCTTCTAGAACCGCTTGTGCTAAGTGGTCATGTGGGAATTGGAATACGTCCGCACCGTTACCAGAAGGACCGAAAGTTTTTAGTCTTTCACGTGCATCAACAGCACCCATATGTTGGTGTTCAACAATGATGTTTGGATATTTTTTATTGAATTCAGCAATAACAGCTTTCATATAATCGCCTTGTTCATCGTCGATCCAAACACGGATCTTAGATTTCTTAACGAAAATATCACCGAAGTCAATTGTTGTTCCTTCGTTTGTTACAGTTTTTTTACCGCAAGCGGCTAATGTAACTACGCTTAGAAGTAAGAATGCTACTAATAATAATTTTTTCATAATTTTCGGCCTCCTTATTTCTTCACTACTCTGAAGATGAATGTTTCTTGAGCAACGTTGCCCCATTTGTCTTCAACTTGTAGCATGATAGTGTAATCGCCGACTACGCTTGTATTAATAACTGAGTTTGCACCTTTTGGTACATATACTGCAGTTGTTAAATCGCCATCTCTATTATCTGTGACTCTATAACTTGGGAATAAGTTTTGGTCGAATGGTTTTCCCCATGCAACTTCAATAATTCTTTGTGCAGCTGGTTTACCAGCGATTGCAGCAGTTAAGAATGTGAATACTGGTGCTTCGTTATCGATGTCGATAGCGATTGATGCACTTAAGTTTTCTTTGATTGCTCTATTAGGAGCAGCATATTTTTCATCTGCTTCAGCTTTTAAATCTTCCCAAATCAATACTTCATCCTCAAATGTAACGAAGTCTTGAGTATTTAGTATGACTAATTTACGGTTTTCTTCAATAAACTCAGCGCTTGCCCATTCTCCTCTAGTCCATTTGTATTCAAAAGTAGTGATTGCTTCATCTACTTCAACAACGAATGAAAGAACGAATTTATCACCAATCTTGCTAACTGTATAACCTTCAGCACCTGGAGTCCAACCATTGAACGCGCCTGCTGCTGAAATAACTGCATCAACTGGAGTATTTTCAGGAACTGTAAGAACTAATCTTACTTCCACTTCTTTTTTAGCTGCTAATTTTTCTGTAGGCAATACAATACCAAGATCAAATTCAACAACATAATCTTTAGACATGTCTAGTGTACTACCATCTCTTAATACGATAACGAAGTCAGAAATTGTATCGTTTGATTGTGCATAGTCTACACGATCAATAATAAGTGGTGTACCTAATTTACCTTCACCCATATCTTCTCTAACTGTGAACCAGCTCTTAACAGTTGCATCTGCAATTGCTTTTTCTAGTTTAGTTTGAGCTTTCTTATATGGATTTTCAACAGGTTGGCTAGTTTTAACAACGATGTTTGATGGTGATGTTGCATATGTACCAATCATCTTCGCGCTGTCAAATTTAACTAAACCAAATGCGAATGCAGCTGCTGAGAACTCTTCGAAATCTCTATATACGTTAGTGGAGCTTTCGTTTGTACCAACACCAACTACATAGGCGATATCAGTTCCGCCTGCTACTGTAGCAGAGTCTAGTACAATATCTCCTGTTTTCTTGTTTGTACCGTCGTAAATTAATCCGCCGCCCTTATCGCCTGAAGAAGTTAACATAATTGCTTTAACTTCAAATTCTCCGGCATATTTTCCTGCAGTTTCAAATGGAACTGGTGTTCCCCAAGCTGGAGAAGTTACTTCACCATTATAAAAACCGTCCCAGAAATGCATACCAATAGTTTTTTCATAATTGCCAGTTGGATCATAGTAAACAACTAACATGTTCTTCTTGTCAGGATCTGCAACAAAAGCTTGACGTTCTCCATCTACACCTTTATCGCCATCTTTAGTAGATGCTGCGCCTTCGAAAACATACACGTGAGTAGTTTTACCGGCTTTAACAGCGTTTGGAGAAATCATGACGTCCCCAGTTTTCTTCATGTTCCAGTCAGGTCCTGCTCCGCCTGGCCATACAACAGCGATAAATCCAACTTCAGTTCCTACTGGAACATCATTATAGTTCCAATAAGCACCGAACTCATCGATACCATCATAAACCTTGGGAACCGCTGTCCCTCCCCATGCATGGCTTCCTAATTCAGTATAGTCTTCGCTCCAAGAATGGTAGTGAATGACTAAGTTACCTTTTTCGTCAGCAGCATCAGCTTTTAAACTGAATACAGACAGTGCTGCAACAAACATAATTAAGGCTGTTAGTACTTTCTTCATTTTTTCCTCCTAATTTTTTAAGAATGTAATCATCCTTCTAGTTGAATCATATCATATTATGTGAAAAAATGTAAACGCTTTAGAAAATGTGTGCATGTGCAAACGGTTTCTTTTTGTAATCGCTATCATAAACCAAGGTTTAGTTTAGAAAAACATGATATAGTGTTTATGAAAGAGGTGTTTTAATGAAAAAAATATTTTTACTCATTTTGTTACTATTCTCAACATTTGGATTATCAAACATAGTTAATGCCAGTCGTGAATCCGATACACTAGTAGTCCACTACTTAAGATATGACGGAAATTATTCGAACTATGCATTCCATATGTGGGAATACTTACCAACTTCTAAAGGTGGTAAGGATTTCAAATTTGATACCAATAATGTCGATGAATATGGTGTTTTCTTTGAAGTAGATTTAGCAACAGACTTTGATACTGCTACTACTCTTGGAATCATCGTAAAGTATGGAATGGACTGGTCGGGCTACCGTGAACCAGGTGGTGACCGATATATTGACTTGTCCAAAGCACAAGTCATCGGCGGAAAGTATCACGCATATATCGTTGAAAAGGATCTAAACATCGGGATTTCAGAAGCGGACTTAGCTGCAAACAAACCAGACTATCGCCCAAGAATTCTTACTGCAATGTTTTCAAACTCTACAACAATCACTGCTTCATTAACTCATATTCCAACAGGTGGATATGAATTATACGAAAATGATACCAAAATCAAAACTGGTACTGCTGACTCAAAAACATTGAGTATCACAATTCCAAGTGCAGACATTTCTAAAAAATACACACTTCATGTTTTCTTTGAGGGTTCTACACCTCAAACAAAAGTCGTTTCTCTTGAGAAATTATATGATACAGAATCATTTAAAAATGCATACACTTATGAGGGGACACTCGGTGTTAGTTTTGAATCAGGAAAAACAATTTTTAGATTATGGGCACCCTTATCTGAAAGTGTTTCATTAAACCTATACAATCAAAACCATTCAAACTATAATAACCAAGGAGTCGTTTCCTTAGAACAAACTCCTTACAATAAAGTAACTATGACCAAAATTGAAAATGGTGCATGGGAAGCTAAACTGGATGGAGACCTATCTGGTAAGTATTATACTTTCAGTGTCACTAACAGTGGAATCACCAGTGAAGTTACAGACCCATACGCCTACTCAACTGGGGCAAATGGACAAAGAGGACTGGTTGTTAACTTTGAAACCTCCAATCCAACAGGATGGGCCTACAATACACGTCCTCAAACGATCAAGAACTTCACAGATTATATCGTCTATGAACTTCATGTCAGAGACCTAACAAGTCATTCGTCTTGGACAGGTACAAACGACTATAGAGGTAAGTTCATGGGTCTTAGTGAAACAGGTACTAGATACACAACTAGAGGTACTACAGTAACTACTGGACTTGACCACATTGCAGAGTTGGGTGTTAACGCCGTTCAACTTCTTCCAATCTTTGACTTCGGTTATATTGATGAAGTTCAAATCGCAAACAATCCTTCATATAACAATACATTCAACTGGGGCTATATGCCGTATCACTTCAATACCCTTGAAGGTTCTTATTCAACTAACCCTTTTGATGGCTATGCAAGAATAACTGAGTTTAAAACAGCAGTCATGGCTCTACATAATAAAGATCTACGCGTGATTATGGACGTAGTTTATAACCATACTGGTGAATCTGATGGTTCAAACTTCAATAAGATTATTCCTGGTTATTATCATAGAACCAATGAATCTGGTGGATTCTACAATGGTTCGGGAACCGGCAACGAAACAGCTTCTGAAAGACCAATGATGCGTAAATTCATGGTTGACTCAGTCAAATTCTGGGCAACTGAGTATAACTTATCAGGATTTAGATTTGACTTAATGGCTCTACATGATTATGAAACAATGAACGAAATTAAAGCGATGCTTAAAGAGATCGATCCAACCATTGTTGTATATGGAGAACCATGGGACGCAGGCGGATCTCCACTAAGCGCATCCTTAAAAGCAGATAAAAACAACATCAAGAATATGCCAGAAGTTGGTGCATTCAATGACGTTACTAGAGATGCTGTAAAAGGCTCTGTATTCGAAGCTTCCGAAGGTGGTTGGGTACAAGGTAATACTTCCGACTATAACGTACAAGGCATCAAATATGGTATTGGTGGCGGTGTTGACTTAGGATTAACTAGCGTATCTGAATGGCACTTAGAACCACATAGAACCATCAACTATGTATCTGCTCATGACAACAACACTTTATATGACAAACTTCGTTTAACAAACGTGTCTGTTCAACAAGCAGAATTGCTTCAAGTTCAAGCTAACGCAATCATCTTAACAAGCCAAGGTATTCCTTTCATTCATGCCGGCTCAGAGTTTATGCGTAGTAAACCTAAATCTGGCGGTGGATATGACCATAACTCTTATGAATCTCCAGATTCAGTTAACCAACTTCGCTGGGACCGTAAAGCAAGTTATGTCAATGTATTCGAATACTATAAAGACTTAATTCAAATTAGAAAAGACTATCAAAGCTTCAGATTGACCAGTTCAACAGATATTATAGAAAAATTATCTTTCATCGAAACAGATAAAGGCAATAGTGTCATCGCATTCAAACTTGCAGGTGACGCTACTAACCCTGAAATCATCGTTGTTCACAGTCAAAAACCAGCTTTAGGAATGGTTCAAATAAACCTTACAGAAGGAAAATCATACAAGATCTTAACGAACCTCGAACAAAGCAACGCGAACGGTCTTGAAGTTGTATCTGGTGTAGCATTTGTACCTTCAAACACAACAATGATTTTGGTTGAAGAAACTAATCCAGTTACCATCAAAAAAGAGCTTGTGACCATTCGTAAGGGACAACGCTTTAACCCAGCATCTAACGTTACAGTCAACGATAAATCAGCAGAAATTCATTATTCTAATTTCCATAGCACGAAGACACCAGGACTCTATAGCGTTACAGTATCCGTTAAAGAATCATTCGGCAAAGTAACCTACTACACTTACTTCTTACAAGTCACTGGCAATCGCTATGATGTTGATTTAGGAGGCATCTAACATGAAAAAAACACTACTTCTATTCGCTTTATTGCTTTCAGTATTTTTAGTAGCTTGTCAGGCAAAACCTGGTGAGCCACTCCCTGTCACGATTGAAAATGAAATCTATTTATACGATACAATCAGCGCAGATGTTAAGATGACAGAAACTGACTTAAGTGATTCAGCAATCAAAGAAATCGCAAACTCAGTAGCTAGCCAACTATATAATAAATATGCAGCAGACATGCGTCAAACTAAAGGTACATTAACGATTAACCTTTATTCAAACGATCTATTGGTTGGGACAATGACTTACTCAATTAATGTATCTGCTGATAAACCAGGACTTGCAAAAGGCACACTGGTAAAACCTTAATAACTCAACTGAAGTTCTTCCTCGTGGAGAACTTCTTTTTTTATAAAAAAGGTATGCATTAGGCATACCTTTAATGATTTATTTAAGAGATGTTTTACCGTATTTAAGCATTACAATCATCACGGTTAACCCCATGGATAATTGGAAGAATACAGACCCGAATGCTGGTTCAAATAAACCAACCACCAAGCCTATTGTTACTGGTAACCCCATCGATAGAATCACAAACTTTAACCCGTCTATATAGCCCGGGAAGCTTTGATAACCAAATCTAAAGAGTTGAAGTACAAGTGCTAATAATAAGATGAATACAAACTGAATAAATACGTTTACTGCAACATTGGTTAAGATTGAATAAAAAACGATATAATCGCTGAATGAGGATTCTACATTATTCGCAAACGCTAAGTAAGCCTCAGTTCTTTCATCATTACTTAATAGATTAATCGAATCAAAATCCGTATACTGAAACCCCTTATACCCTTTTGAAGTCATGCTTGCACCTTCACCATTTGAATAGATGATCGCATCTTTGGTGAATATGACTTGTTTTTGGTTTTTATCTACATCTGATTTAGTCCCATTGAAAATATACGTAACATCTTGATGGGTTTCGGTAATCTTTAGATCAGTACTACAGTGAAAGTCATTGAATTCAATCTTACATCCACTAGGTAAGTTCCAACTTGGGGTTTCAGTAATAAAATCTTGATGAATGAAGTCTATTCTAAATCCATCTTCACTCATAATGAGTAAGTTCATAGGAATTAAATATACAAGTGATAGAAATAAGAAATAAATCAGTAACTTAAGTATGCTTTCATTAAAGTGTGTTAATAGTTCATTAAACTTAAAGGATGCTTTTAAGTACCTACCTAGAAACATCGATTGCACCATCCAAATCCTTAAGTTCGTATATACCAGTTTCATTTGCTCTTAATGTTAACGAACCAAACAATACTTTTTTCGCATCAATGTCAATTGTCGTATCGTTAACGCCTAAATTATGAACCACTAAAACGGCTTGTTTGTAGTTGTCTTTTTCATAATATCTAACATAGCCTTGAATAAATCCACTTGTATCGTTCCATACTTCAAAGTAGTTACCAAATGCTAAAGCAGGTGTTTTTTGTCTAAGATTGATCAACGTCTTATAGTGGTTATATAACGAGTTTTCATCCTCTTTTTGGTCTTTTAGTGCCTCTACTTCATCGTTTGACCCATCACTAGGTAACCAAGTAGTATTTTTAGCAGCTTCACCCCATAAGAATGGTGAACGTCTGTATTCATCGTAAACTACACCATATCCAGGAATATTAGTCCCTTCATAACGAGCGCCTTTCATCCCTAGTTCATCCCCGTAATAAATAAACGGTGACCCTGGTAGAGTAAGTAATACACTTGCGGCTTGTTTCATTTTGATAAGACCATTTGGCCCACTAAAACCAGGCATGTTTGCGATTCTATCTAGGTCATGATTGGTAATGAACGGAGAGGCTACGAACTCAGGATCTATGCCTCTATACGCATCAAATATTTTATCTAAGGAACTGGTAAGCATATAGGCAGATGTGCCTCCACCAATACGGTTTTGTATGATTTGTGCAATACTAAAATCTAGGATAGAATCTGCCCCAAGATAGTAATCCAAGTTGAATTGATAAGCATACTCAAATACTTCTGCAACCATAAATGTGTCTGGTGCTTTTTCTTTAATATAGCTATTCATTTCAAGCATGAATGCTGTATTCTTAATGGTTGGGGTTAATTCACCTGGATTATCAAAGAAGTGTTTAGCTGCATCCAGTCTAAAACCTTTAACGCCCTTATCTAAATAGAAATCAAATATGTCCTTGATTTCTTCTTTCACTTTATCATTACCTAAGTTTAAATCTACCATGCCGCCAACGAATGAACTATAAGCAGCCCCGTTATTAAATACATAATAATCACGGTATGGATTGGTAACCCCTTTGGAAGCTTCAAGGTACCAAGGATGTCTATCAGACGTATGATTAATAACTAAATCTATCATAATTTTAATGTCTCTTTTATCAGCTTCTTTTACTAAGGTTTCAAAATCATTCATTGTGCCATAGTCTGGATTAATATCGTAGTAGTCTAGAATATCATACCCATGATAGCTATTTGTCTTATTGATTGGCATTAACCAAATACCTGATACGCCAAGGTCATCTAGATAGTCTAAGTTTTCGGTTACGCCATTTAAATCGCCTATGCCATCCCCATCGCTATCTGCAAATGAACGGACAAAGATTTCATAATACACATCATTTTGTGGATTATATTTCTTAAAGTCCTCTTGTGCTTTTGGCTTACAGCCCGAAAGCACTAAAAGTACTATGAGTAATAAATAACTAATTTTCTTCATTAGAGCCCCTTCTTTCTAAGCGATTCGGATGTACCAAAGTAATCATCTTTACCTCTTACTTTAACTTCCAAATCAATCATTTTTGTTTTAAAAATATAGTCGTGAATGGTTCTGCTTGTTTTTTCACTCATGATGAAAAAAGAAATCACCATATAGATTCCAGCAGTAATTACAGATAACCCCACTTTGAATAATTCTCTCAGTAATACCTTCCATAACGGTAAGTCATTTCCGTTTAAATCCACAATCTTAATTTTTTGAACCCTTTTTCCGAAGCTTTGTCCACTAGAAAAAAAGTAAGGTAAAAAGTAAAACCCAATAAACCCACCCAAAATCATGGTGTATGTAATGATACTACCTAATAAACCTTCAAAGGTAGAACGCATTGGAATCGCTAATATTACTAGTATCATAGCTCCTGATGTGTCAATCGCAAAAGCCCTGACACGTTTTTCAAACGATGGAATCATCTATAACCCTCATTTCTCACTCAACTATTATACTTTATAACCGCTTTCATAACAAGTTTGTAATCCTTTACATATAATAAAATGCCAACATTTTAGACAATGTTGGCATAATATATTATTCTAATCCGAAATGTAAGTTGAGTTTACCTGATTCTACATAAGCATCATCGAAAGATAAACTAGCACCTTGGAACATCTCATTAAGTTTTTCTTTTGGAATCACAAGAGTATTACCACTCATTAAATTGGAATCGAAGATATCAATCATCGATTTCAATGTTACTGTGTCTAGTGTAACTTCTCCAATGTTCGAACTCAGGATGGTCAGAACCATATCCCCATTGGCATTCATGTCAACAGTCGTTGTCAAATTGAACTGCATTTCAAAGGCTTCAGTTTGATCTTTTTCACTAAGGGTCATTAAGAGATGAACCGATAGTTCATCGCCTATCATCTTAATAAATAAAACAGAACTCTTAAAAAGATACTCTTTGGTTACACCATTTAATTTATACTTAATTGGATACTCGAAAGAGACTTTTTCTTTAAGTTGATAGTCTAAGATTTGGTTTAACTGTTGTTCATCTAACGTGATTTTTGGGTCTAGAGGATTTAATACTGCGTCGACTGCAGCCGCTGTCGCAATATCGCTCATAAGGGCTGCCTTGTCTCCTTCGGTTTCAAGTTTATTAAATGTCACTGGGTCATAATCCGTGATTAATCTTCTAAACTTACCCATATTTAGATGAATTTCAAATCCATTGTCTGAGAAATCCATGGTTAATAATTCTTCTTTATAAATCACTTTTAATAGTGCTGAGAAGGTTGGATCAATCTCATATAGATAATCTGTTAATTCATCTTCTCCAACACGATAGGTGCGTGTACTAGAATCAAAATCTCCAAAAGGCAACGAGTCTTTAATGAACGAATCTAGTGTCTTACCTTGAAGTTTATCAAGAATAAAATTCGTCACTTTAACACCGAATCCAAGTGGTAACCCTAGCTTGCCAACTTTGATTTTATCGATGGACAATTGATATTGATTGGACTCATTCAGTTTAACCCCTAAATCCATCACAACTGCTGTTTGATAGGTTATGTTGTTGGTAACAATCGCATCTACACCAACGGTAACTTTTAAGGAATCATCGCTTAATTCTGTCCAAACGCCTTTTAAGCCTATTCTATCAGAAAACACCTTCATATAGCGATATTCGAGATCATCTTTATAGGTCTCATTTAAGAACTTAGGGTTATCTTTAGATAGTTCTTTTTGGATAGCTCTATTTAAGAAGGATTCAAAAACAACGATATCAATGGTATCTTGGTTAGTATCCGTTATGAGCCCTTGAATCGAGTTATCTAATGATTGATAGAATACTTGTTCATGGGTAGAAACATAGTCATCTTTTGGACTGGATACCGACTTATGAAACAGTACTAATGGCAACACAACAAAAATGCTAGTCAATACGAGTAAAACGAGTAATACTTTTAATAATAACTTTCTTAAGAATCTCAAAACGAACTCCCCCTTTTATTAGTAATCGAGTGAAGATTGTCCTCCAATCACATAGTTTGGTAAGGACCCCTTCTTTTGATACGTATAGTAAGCAGCCGCGCCAATCATGGCTGCGTTGTCTGTACAATACTCTATGGATGGCATAATGATTTCAATATCTTTAATGGTTTCATGAAGTTTTTTCTTTAAACCTTTATTGGCGGCTACCCCACCGGCTATCAGTATTTGATTAACATTATATTCGGTAGCTGCTTTTTTTAACTTTGATACTAAGACATCTGTGACACTTTCTTGGAAAGAGGCACACATATCGTTAATATTCACTTCTTCTTGTTTCCTGTTCATATGATAAATCATGTTGTTTACAGCACTCTTTAACCCTGAGAATGAAAAGTCATAGCTGTTTGGGTCTAACATCGGTCTTGGTAAATGATAAGTTTCTTTTCCTATAAGTGCCAGTTTATCAATTAATGGGCCACCTGGATAAGGCAGACCCAACATTCGTCCGACTTTATCGTAAGCCTCACCAACCGCATCATCCAATGTTTCACCAAGAATTTCAAATGACATGTGTTCTTTCATATAAATCAGTTCGGTATGTCCACCAGATACAAGTAAAGCGACTAAAGGAAACTTCATCTCATGTTCAATGCTTGCAGAATAAATATGTCCAATCATGTGGTTTACACCCATAAGTGGTAGTTTATGAGCAAAAGCATAAGTGGTTGCTGCATTAATCCCTACTAATAAAGAGCCAATTAACCCCGGGCCTTCGGTAACGGCAACTAAATCAATGTCTTTCTCAGTAACATTAGCTTTTTTTAAAGCTTCATCAAACACATAAGTCATCGATTCTACATGGTGTCTTGAGGCTACTTCAGGCACTACGCCCCCAAATTTGGTATGGATATCAATTTGAGATAAAACAACGTTGCTTAAAACTTTCTTGCCGTCTTCTACAACTGCAACACTGGTTTCATCACAACTACTCTCTACTGCCAATATTCTCATCTTCACCCCTCCAAATCATGACGTGTGCGTCTTCTTTATTTTCATAATATTTGACTCTTCTATAACTTTTTACAAAGCCAAATGATTCATACAAATGGATTGCAGATTCATTTGATTCTCTGACTTCTAATGAAATAACATTGACATTAAACTGTTTGAAATAGTCCATGATAAATGTCATTAATTGCTTTCCATAACCTTGATTTTGATAAGGTTTGAGTATTAAGAAGTTCACAATTTGTCCAATGTCATCATTGATCCATAACCCCACATACCCTTTAATTCCATCTTCTTCGATGACAAAGTAATGGGCAAAGTCGTGATGCTTGATCTCGTTGTGGATCATTTCATACCCTAGAGTACTTCCTAATAACTCAGTTTCTGCCTCAGTAATCAGAAATATGTCTTCTTCTTTCATTTTTCTAATCATTTAAGTTTCGCTCCGCCTCTGTTATTCTCAAGTAGTTTGGGACAAATCCATGAACATCTTTGACAACCTGACTTAGATTAAGAATTTTTTGGGTATCTATTTCATAATTATAGTCATCAATTAGATAAGGTTTAGCGTTATGTTTCTTCGCTAGTTCTCTCATCTCATCATAACTTCTCAATGATTCTTCTACGATAACTTGATCATTTTCAAATATGCCACCAAACACATTGCCATTTCTCGCATCTACCATAGCGCATACTCTGCCTTCAATACCTGATGAAAGGAAGAATAAAGAGGATACACTTCTAAGTGTGATGCCTTTAGTGTAGGCAAGCATCTTTCCAACCATAACTGAGATTCTTAAGCCTGTATAAGACCCAGGTCCATAACCTACAATAATCTCATCGATTTGATTGATGTCTATGTGTTTTCTTTTTAACATTTGGTCCATGCGTTCAACAATGTGTTTTGCGTGGTCTTTTTTACCCATTCGAATGGAGAAATCTATCATCTTGCCGTCTTTCGCAATCGCCATGACTAATACACCAGTCGATGAGTCAAATAGGATTTGATTCATAAATACTTTACCACACTTTCATAATACTCACCTTGGGCAGAGAAAGTGATTTTTCTCATGTCTGATCCTAAGGATTCAAACTGCACTAAAAGGTACTGTTTTGGTAGAATGTCTTTAACTTTAAACGGCCATTCGACCACAGATATGCCATCTGAGTTAATATAGTCTTCTAGATCGAAATCGCTATTAACATCTTCTAGACGATATAGGTCAACATGATAGAGTTTATTCTCGTCATGGACGTATCTTTTCATAATTGTATAAGTTGGGCTGTTAATGGTTCTTTTAATTCCTAAGGCTTGTCCGATGCCCTTAGTAAAGGTGGTTTTTCCCATGGCTAAATCGCCTTCTAAAAGTACTACCATTCCAGGTTTTAATAATAATCCCACTTGAAACCCTAAATGTGTGGTTTCTAAAGCAGAATTGGTTATTTTTGTTTTCATAATATCACCATAGATTATTTTATCATTTTTATCCAAAATGTATAACATTTCGCACGTTGTAAAAGAAAAAAGGCGTTTACACGCCTAGTTTTCGAGTTTTTTCTCTAGTGCTGCTTTAAGGTCTTCGAATCCTTTTTTGCCAAGTAAGGCAAACATGTTTTTCTTATAGGATTCAACACCTGGTTGATCAAATGGGTTAACATCTAATAAATAAGCTGACATTGCACAAGCTTTTTCAAAGAAGTATACCAAGTAACCGAATGTTTTCGCGTTGATGGTTTCGATTTCTAAAACAATGTTTGGAACGCCGCCATCGACATGAGCTAATAAGGTTCCAAGGAATGCTTTCTCATTAACGAATTGCATCGATTTGCCAGTTAAGTAGTTAAGTCCATCTAAATCGACCGGTTCTGATGCTATTAACACATCTTCTTTTGTATGTCCGACTTTGATGACTGTTTCAAATAAGTCTCTCTTACCGTCTTGGATATATTGTCCGAGGGAGTGAAGATCTGTTGAGAAGGCTGCACTAGCCACGAATAAGCCTTTATGGTCTTTACCTTCAGATTCGCCGAATAGTTGTTTCCACCATTCTGACATATATACTAATGAAGGTTCATAGTTTACTAGCATTTCAATCTTCTTGCCTGATTCATAAAGTCTGTAACGAAGCTTAGCATAATCATAGGCTACGTTAGACTCAGTGTTGAAGTCATGGTAGGCTTTTTTAGCCCCTTCCATCATTTCGTCAATATCGATGCCTGCTGCAGCAATTGGAAGTAATCCAACAGCAGTTAAAACAGAGAATCGACCTCCAACATCATCAGGAATTACAAATGTTTCATACCCTTTTTCATTGGCTAATTGTCGCAGTGCACCCTTAGATTTATCAGTAGTTGCATAAATACGTTCTTTCGCCTCAACTTCACCGTATTTTTCTTCAAGTACGCGTTTTAGTATTCTAAATGCGATTGCTGGTTCGGTAGTTGTTCCTGATTTTGAAATTACATTGATTGAGAATGATTTATCTTTTAAATAGTTGATTAGTGAGTCTGTGTAGGCTGCACTAATATGATGACCTAAGAAAATAACTTCTAAGTCATCCTTACCAAGGAATGGTTTACGTAACATTTCAAGTGCTGCTTTAGCCCCTAGGTAAGACCCACCAATTCCAATAACAACCAATACTTGTGATTGTTGTTTTATTTTTAGTGCTGATGCTTTAATACGTGCATATTCCTCTTTATCGTAATTAAGAGGTAACTCAAGCCAACCTAAAAAGTCGTTGCCTTTGCCAGTCTTCTCATGAATCATTTTATGAATGCTTTTAGCTCTTTCATCGACGAATTTCGGGTTGTCATTTAAGAAAGATAATACGTGCTTTTGATTGATTTTTATCATGTTTTACACATCCTTTTTATTCTCATTCATTATATCACTATTTATATTAAATAGATTTAAAATAAGCCTTAAAACGGTTTCAAGTTGAAAAATGGCTACTCTTTATGAGTAACCATTAGCTAGCCTTGCGTTCTTTAATCCATTCAGGAAGTTTTTCATCCAGTGTTTTAAAGCCAATTTTCATATCACAGATTTTGATTTTCTTAGTTCTATCACATTTTTTATAACTAAGTTTTAATTGCTTGTTTTCTTCATCTACTTCAATGATAACTACTTTGACCATGTCACCAACCATCGCAAATTGATTGATATCACGAACATACTTATCGGAGATTTCTGATATATGAATAAGCCCTGAGTATTCCCCTATTTTTGCAAATACGCCATAAGGTGCAATCCCTGTTATGGTTACATCTACAATATCGCCTTTATCATACATAGTTCTCACCCCTTTTTAAAATTATATCATAGCAATCATTAAAAGAAAAAAGAAAAAGAGGTATTTACCTCTTATTCATGTCCTAAATAAATTCCCAAACCAGCTCTACCAACATGCACAGCAATGACTGCTGAGATTTTGTCAGAAAGCTTGATTTGAACGTTATCATATGTTTCTTTTACTTCTTTAATAAATTTATTGGCCAATTCTGTTGTAGTTGTATAGGATACCCTAACGACAGTCTTTGCTTTTGAAGCAAGTTTACCAACTTCCGAAACCAAATATTTAACCACATTATCACTTGAACGCACTTTATGTTCAACTTCAAGCTTGCCTTGATCAAATCGAAGAATTGGTTTGATTTTGAGTAGGTTCCCAATCATCCCTTGAAGCTTGGATAATCTACCACTTCTAACAAGTAACATCAAATCATCTACTGTAAAGATTAAAGAGCCGGTTGAAATTTGATTCTTCATGGCTTCTAGAACCGCATTAGGAGAATCTAATGTTTCTGTAAACATCACAAGTCTTTCCGTTAAGTACTCTGCCCCACAAATGGCACTCTTTGTATCAAAAACAGTGACTTTAGAGGGATCTTCTAACATATCTTTTGCTAAATTAGCACTGTTGTTAGTTCCACTTAAGGAGGCACTTACTGTTAAACAAATAACGGACTCATAACCATCATCTAAAAGCGCTTGATAGGCATTCATAAATCTGTTTGGAGCAGGCTGTGACGTCGAAACTTTGACGTGTTTTGCCATATATTCATATATTTCTTCATTACTAATCTCGCCATCTCGGTAAACTTTATCGCCAACGATGATGTCAAGATATACTACTTTGATATCTTTTTCTTTGATAAAGGATTCACTCAGTTTGAATGTTGAGTCTACTACAATACCAATTTTGTTTTTGTTCATTAATTGTCCCCTCTTATTTAGTTAATGGAAACCCCAGTAGGGCACATGAAATACCCAATAACACCCCAAAGAAGACTTCAATTGGAAAGTGTCCAAGTGGTTCTTTTAAAGGGTTGCCTTTATTGATATCATCTACATCCATCTCAAGTTTCTGGGTAACTTTGTTTAATATCATCGCATGCTTAGATGCTTCAAGTCTTATTCCCATTGAATCATGAATAACCACTAGGGAAACCATTAAACTGATGGCAAAATAGAGGTCTACACCTCGATATAAATAAATACTCGCAGTCATCGCAGTAACAAGTGCACTATGTGAACTTGGCATGCCGCCGGTTGATATAAGTGCGCGATAAATCGGTTTCTTCTCTTTATAAGAAACAGTCACGAACTTCAACAGCTGTGCCGCGAGTAAAGCAATGATTGAATTAAGTATAATCTCATTCGAATAGTCCATAAAATCCTCCGTTATACGTTGATAACTGCGATGACTCCTGGAACGTTTTCTAATAACATTGTTTCGATACCTTGTCTTAAGGTAACATCAATTAATCCGCAGCCATCACATGCACCTAGCATTTTAACATATACTATGCCATCTTCAACAGAAACAATTTCAATGTCTCCACCGTCTCTATGCAAATATGGTCTTACACGTTCAATTAATTCGTGTACTAATTTGGTTGTTTCATCCATATTGATAACCCCCTCCTTGCGATAATAGTATAGACTATTAAACAAGCATTTTCAAATGATATAATCACTTGGCTTTTTTTACACGTTTTAAAATGTAATAACCGCATTGATAATTACAGGATTCATTTAAATAGTCAGGGATAGTTTTGAAAGAGTTTTTGTCTTTAATATCACTTGTAAATCCTTTTAATCTTAACATTTCTGAAGCTACATCGCCTACGATGTAATCAAATCGGTCGAATGTATCGACATAGCGATCTTGAAACTTAGCAATATCAAACGAATCTTTGGTTTCGCTTATGAGTTCAAAATCTCCTACTGTTGTTTCTATAAGTTTCATAGTTACTCCTTTATTAATAACACAATTGAACTGGCAGCAATTGCTTTTCCAGCCCCAATCGAGTCTAGTTTTTCATTGGTTGCAGCCTTGACGTTTATCAAGTCTAATTCTATTTCTAACAGCGTTCCTATCGACTCTTTAATACTACCTATAAATGGCGCCATTTTGGGCTTTTCTGCAAATACACATGTGTCTATATTAGCAATTCTATATCCGGCTTCTTTCATTAAGAGAGCTGCTTTCTTTACGATTACTTTTGAATCTAAGTCTTTATTTTTAGGATCTGTATCTGGGTAGAATGTTCCTAAATCCCCTAGCCCGAGCGCCCCTAAAATTGACTCTGCTACTGCATGTAACAATACATCCGCATCGCTATGTCCAAGGAGACCTTTTTCATAAGGTATTTCTACACCACCAATGATGAGTTTTCTGTCTTCAACCAATTGATGAATATCATAACTTTGTCCTATTCTCATTGTATTATCTCCAATTTCCCTTTCAAAAAGATCAATGTCTTCTTGATAAGTTATTTTATCATTGTTATCTTCGTGAACGAGAATGCCTATTTCATTATTATATAGGCTTTTATACAACGAAATATCATCTGTAAATTGCCCTATTCCTTCTCTATATGCACTTTTAATCTCTTTAGTTAGAAATGCTTGCGGCGTTTCTGCTTGATAGAGTAGCTTTCTGTCTAAAAGTTTTAAATGTTCACTTTTTTGATAGACTGTATCGGTTATTCTTTTAGCTAGAAAGCAGGCACTATACATCGCTAGTCCATTTTCGACTTTATCAATTAGCTTTTCTGTAATTCTTGGCCTAGCCGCATCATGGATGAGTACAAACTTTCTGGTAACCATCTTTAGTCCTCTAGCAACACTTTCAGAACGGTCTTTTCCCCCATAAGTAATCTTAACTGACTTATCCAAGTAATCATTAAAGAAAGACTCATCTTCTTTGTTGATGACCACTATGACTTCATAGTCTCTTTTTAGAAATGCTTCCACACTGTATAAGAGAATTGGTTTTCCCTTAACAAGGTATCTTAGTTTGTTATAACCTAAATTCACTCTGGTTCCTGACCCAGCAGCAACAATTACGCAAGAATACATGTTCTAAACCTCCTATAAGACTTCATCTAACAAAATATCGTGAGCTTCTTTATTAATACCTTTAGTTTTAAACATCGGGTATGTGATACCTAGTTTATAGCCTATTTTATCTTTTAAATAAGCATCAAAATAACCTTTGCCGTACCCTATTCTTAGTAAACCTGAGGTTCCGACACAGGGAATCAAATACAACTCACAGTCATCGATAGATTGATTGGACTTACTTACTTGTTTGGTTCCGAAAGGCGCATCTTCTAGTTTATCTAATGAATCAATCATCCGGTAAACCAGTGTGTTATTCTCCACATTAGGTAAATAAAAAACTTTTTCTGGGTATAAGGATATTAGTTCTAGCAGATTAGGTTCGTTTTGGATTGGATAATATAACCCAACATGAGTAGACTTTATAAACAAAGGGTGTGACTGGAGCTTATCCGAAATGTCGTTTGTAAGGTTCTTCTGCTCTATTGGATGAAACATTTTACGAATCTTAAGTGATTCAATACGAAACTCATGCTTTGTCATGAATATCACTGTAGTAACATGCATTCATTTGATAGTTTGGATTCTTAGCAATCTTTAAAGCTTCTTTAGCGTGTGCTAGGACATCTGCTCCAGTTTCTTTTTGGTGATATGCACTAGAAATACCAACCATCACTTCGACTTCTGTTTGGATGGCACCATAAGACATTGGTAAATTCATGAAGGTATCTTTAGCGTGAATGCCTTGTTTGATTAGATCCATTTTACGAGGATCCACAATAGTAACAGCAAACACTAATCCACTTATGCGAAACATCTCAGAGGATTCACTCATAAAGTTCATTTTAATCTTTTTAACGTATTCTCCCATCAACATGTTGCCGATATTTCTACCGTATGAATCGTTAATCGAAGGGATATTGGATAACTCGAATAACATAAGTTGGAAGATTTTATTGTTTTTGATTAAATGGTCGATATGAACGTTTAACTCTAATTCTCCAGATAAACTATCCAATTCATCAATTTCTGTTTTTTGGTAGTCTCTTTGAGCAACCATTTTAAGTGCGCCCATGATGATGTTGGAATTCTTATCATCAAAGATACGCTTACCAGATTCCTTAATCCAAACATAATGCCCATTCTTTAAAAATCTATAAGTCGTTTTATACGACTGTTTTTTCATTGTTAAGCTACTTAAAACCCCTAAATAGGTTTGTAGGTCTTCTTCTTTAATGAACTTATGATAATCATTAAAATCAATGGTATTAGACTCTAATCCGGTCATTTTAACGAATTGATCATTCCCCCAAATGAAGCGTTGATCCAAATCAATATAGAACAAGCCTTCTTCAGATAACTCCAGTGTCGCAATAAATTTTAGACGCATACTCTCTAGTTGGTTTTCTGTTTCTTTTAAGTGCTTTTCAACTGTTAGTAAATCAAAGTCACTACGTTTCTCCCCAATATTAATTCTGCCTTTGTATTTACCTAAAATAAATAGAGGTTGTTCAACCGTATGAAGCATTACAGACTTGCCTTCATAGTTTTGAAATAGCATTTCATGCTCTTCTTTTTGTTTCGGTTTGACTTGAGTCTTATAGGTGTCATAATACGTTTCCATTGCACGGTTGTTTGTATCTACACCATCAAATGTTGTAATACGAATGCTTTTATTAAAGACTTCAAACAGTGTCTTACCAATGATTTGTTCTTTTTTAAATCCTAACTCTTCACAGACACTTTCAGACATTTCTTTAATGCGATCTTTTTGATCGACCACATAATAAGCATTCCACTTAGTAGCTTTGATTGATTGAATGAACAACTGGTAATGATTTTTTGAGAATATGACTTTCTTAATCACAATCGCGCTACTAATAATGAAGATGATTAAAGTAAGAATGCTGTGATACATAAAAACTGATTCAATTTCGATGCCAAATACCTTTAAATCCAGAAAAAATACATAAGGAATTAATAAGAGTGTATTTAGAATTCCAAATGATAAAAAGAAGCGATATTGCTTCTCATCTAAAACGCCTATTAGAAAAATAAACAGCGTTGCACATACTGATAAAATTAACGGAAAAAAGGGATATAAAGACATAAAACGCCTCCCAGTCTATTCAAAAATATTGAACTTATATGCGTAATATAAAACCACTACTAACCCGACGATCACAAAACTCACAAACACTTTGAACCATGGGTTTTTATTAGAATAACTAACAATTGTATCTGAGATCCTAGATAACCCGACTTTGCGAATAGGGTCTAGTAAATAGGATCCAATTGTCATTAGTACTTTTTTCATAATAGGCCTCCTACTTCATGAACATGTTAAGGTATTCGTAGATCTTCTCTTTATCGTTTGCCTTTAACATGATCCCTTCTAGGACGATTGAAATGGTCCCCGTTTCTTCTGATACAACAATGGTAAGAGAATCTGATACTTCACTAATTCCCAGTGCTGCTCGGTGTCTCGATCCCATGGTCTTATCATACTTAGTTGTTTCTGACAAAACATAATAAGCCCCGGCACAACGAATAGAGTCTCCTCTAATAATGACTGCCCCATCATGTAGTGGGGTAAGTGGGGTAAAAATATTAATTAAAAGTTCTTTTGATACTTGGCTATTCATCATAATAGCACGTTCAGCATATTGATCAAGTGAACTATGTTTCTCAATCGTAATTAAGGCACCGATGTTTTGACTAGATAAATATGTGACCGCCTCAACGATATGTTGTTTAGTTTCTTGAGAACCCATCGTCGCAATGTCTCTTTTGGAATCGATTGTAAAAGCCGACTCGAAACTTTTTCTAATGTCTGGTGCAAGAACCACAATGATAATAATTGGCAGATACTCTAAAGCCACTTTTAAGACATCGCTACTTAGCGTTAATCCAAGTTTGTCAGTTAACAATTCAACCAAATATATGAATATTAATAGCAGCAACATTCTAAATACACGTTTGCTAGCTAAGAAAAAACTTAGTAAAAAAAAGACCACAATCCATAGTATATATCCATCTAAAATCATTAATAATGTTTCTTTCATAGTGTCACGTCCTTCTTTACTAATTATATCATAGGTCTATGTTAGTTGAATATTCATTCTCTTTATCTGTAATCTTTTTCTTATAATGAAAATTAGTTGCATTATAAATAGTGAAATTTTCATTTCTAACGCATTTCTATGTAAAACGGCTAAACAAAGACATATAGACAAAAAAGGGCTGAAAATAGGTTGAAATTTTACAAATATTCTACTTGTTTTTGCGCCTATAAACCCTTATAATCAAACATACAAGGAAGGGTGTTCTCATGAGTTTATATCAAGAATCTTTAATCAAAAAACTGAATCAAGACATCACAAAGTATTACCCACACTTACACACCATTACAGAAGACATGCACATGTCATTCTCAGGGGTTTCAAGACTTGTAATGCTAGACAGGTACACACAAAAGGACTTATCTTTAGTCTCTTTAGCTGTTGGAGACTTAGTCGTATCTATTATAAAGCATGACCCAAAATTCCCTGCAAGAGGGATTGGTTATGTTACAAAAATAGAAAATCAACATGTCTATATTAAGGTAGACGATGAATTCATTGGTCAAATTGGCGATGATCACATCGATGGCGTCATAAAAAGAGAATTTAGAGAAATCGAAAAACCTCTAGAAGTATATTATGAGCAAATCGCAAAACGCGTCGGTTTTAACCTTGGTGAAGGCGAAGACCAATCCTTGAAAAATGCGTTTTACAACGAACTAAAAAACTTACACTTGATCCCAGCTGGTAGAATTCTCTATGGTGCTGGTTCACAATCACAAGTGACTTACTTCAACTGTTATGTCATGCCTTTTATTGAGGACTCAAGAGAAGGCTTAGCCATCCACCGTAAAGAAGTCATGGAAATTATGGCAAGAGGAGGCGGGGTTGGTACTAACGGATCAACTTTACGTCCAAAAAATGCACTTGCTAAAGGCGTTAATGGTAAATCATCCGGTTCAGTATCTTGGCTACATGACTTAGCACAACTTACCCACCTTGTTGAACAAGGCGGTTCTAGACGTGGTGCGCAAATGATTATGTTAGCAGACTGGCACCCTGATATCATCGAGTTTATCATCTCTAAGATGCAAAATCCAAGAATCCTTCGCTTCTTAATTGAAAACTCAAACGATGATTACATCAAACAACTTGCTAAAGACAAATTAAAGTTCAAACCACTTTCAAACGATGAATATAACATGTATCAACAAATCATTGAGTTGTCTGAACATAACAACAGTCTATTCTCTTCTTCTATTGTCGAAGAAGCTAAAAAATTGATTTTCGATGGTGGTAGATATGATGTTACTAACCCTGATTTCTTAACAGGAGCAAACATAAGTGTTGCGATTACTAAAGACTTCATGGAAGCTGTTGAAAATGACACACTTTACAATCTTAAGTTCCCAGATCTAGACAACTATACTAAAGAACAAAAAGCATTCTATGATAAAGAGTGGAAAAATGTAGGGGATGTAAGAACTTGGGAACAAATGGGTTATCCAAGCCGTGTATACCATACGATTAAAGCCAGAGAACTTTGGAACTTAATCAACGTATGTGCTACATACTCTGCAGAACCCGGTATTTTCTTCATCGATAATGCCAATGACTATACAAACGCAACTTCCTATGGTCAAAAGGTTGTATGTACAAACCCTTGTGGCGAACAACCTCTAGCACCTTATTCAGTATGTAACCTCGCAGCGATTAACTTAGCGACTATGGTAAATCCGGAAACCCATGAAATTTTATGGGATCAACTGAAAACAACCGTAAGAAATGGTATTCGTATGCAAGATAATGTCATCGACCAAACTTACTACTTCTTAGAACAAAACAAAAAACAAGCACTTGGTGAACGTCGTATCGGTATGGGTGTAATGGGTCTTCACGACTTATTGATTTATGCAAACTTACGTTATGGTTCAAAAGAAGGTAATGTGTTAGTGGATAAGCTATTTAAGTTTATTGCGACTACAGCTTATGAAACCTCTATCGAACTTGCTAAGGAAAAAGGATCATTCCCATTCCTAGAACAATTCGGTTCTAGAGAAGCTTTTGTTAAAGGCAAGTTTGTTCAAAAACTCCCTAAACATGTCCAAGAAGGCATCTTAAAACATGGTATTAGAAACTCACACCTATTAACGATTGCGCCAACCGGCTCAACCGGTACAATGGTTGGTGTTTCCACTGGGTTAGAACCATACTTCGCATTCACCTACTTCCGTTCTGGTAGATTAGGCAAATACATCGAAGTTAACGCAAACATCGTTGAAACCTATTTAAGCATTCATAAAGAGTACACTAAAGAAACTTTACCAGATATATTCGTACCTGCTATGGAATTATCTCCAGAAGAACATGCCGATGTACAGTGCATCATCCAAAACTGGGTGGACTCCTCGATTTCTAAAACAGTTAACGCACCAAAAGGTTATACCGTTGAAGATGTTGAACGTGTATACATGCGTCTTTATAAAGGTGGCGCTAAAGGCGGTACCGTGTATGTAGACGGTTCTAGAGATGCACAAGTATTATCCCTTAAGAAAGAAACTGAAACACCAGTTCAAGTAGATATGACGGATTTAGGTGTTGAAATGCCTAAGGCTCAAAGTCAAACTCATAATGATGAGATTAATACACCATTAAGATCTGACAGACAAGACCGTGAAATCGGTGCAGAAGTCGGTAACTTATGCCCAGTATGTAGAGAAGGCGTAGTCCAAGACGTTGGCGGATGTCATACTTGTACAAACTGTGGTGCACAACTTAAGTGCGGATTATAGTATAATAAAGAATAGCGACGAGCTATTCTTTTTTTTGCAAGAGGGAGGGCGTGATTTTGTGGATAGAGCAATCGTAGTTGGACTAGATATGGGTTTATACAATATGGAAGCATCTCTAAACGAACTAAGCAGCTTAGCGGATGCTGTTAACATTAAAGTGGTGGACAAAGTAACCCAGAAAGCCGAACTTCCAAACGGAAGATTTTACATTGGGAAAGGCAAAGTAGATGAACTAAAGACAGCCATATCAGTACTTGATATTGATTTGGTTATTTTTGATGACGTATTATCGCCTGCCCACATCAGAAATCTAGAAAAGGAACTGGATGTGCAAATCATCGATAGAAGTTTCTTAATCCTACAAATATTCTCAGAAAGAGCCAAAACCAAAGAAGCTGTACTAGAAGTATCCCTTGCACAACAAAGGTATATGTTACCAAGGTTAATTGGCATGTCCGAAAGTCTTTCAAGACAAGGTGGGGGTTCGTTTAATGCTAAAGGTGCAGGTGAAACCAAACTAGAACTTGACCGTAGACGCATTTTACAAAATATCACCAAATTAGAACGAGAACTTGAAAAGATCCAACAAGAAAAAGACACTTCAAGAAAACGCAGAGCCGTTGATGAAACCCCTGTTGTATCATTAGTCGGTTATACAAACGTAGGGAAGAGTGCTACACTAAATAGTCTCATTGAAGTCGCAAGCAATCCTATAAAAAAAGATGTATTCGAAAAAAACATGTTATTCGCTACTCTAGAAACACACACCAGACGCATCAAACAACAAAAGAAACCACAGTTTATACTTTCTGATACCGTAGGGTTTGTTAGTAGATTACCCCATGAACTGGTTAGAAGTTTTGAATCAACCTTAAGCGAAGTGGTTCATTCAGATTTAATCTTACACATCATGGATGGTTCTACTAATCAAAAGACTGTCCAAGAAGAAACCACTTTGGATGTTCTAAAATCCTTAAAGGCTGAAATGATTCCACGTCTTCGCGTTTATACTAAAAAAGATTTAATGATTGGCGATTTACTGAGCCATGATGCCGATTGCGTCATCTCCAATAAGACTAAAGAAAACATCGACAAGTTATTTGAACTGATCTATCTAAGACTATTCGGTGAAGAAACGATTATTGATCTAAAAGTACCTTATAAAGACAACGGGATTATATCCTCTTTAGAAGAAAACACAACCATTTTAGAAAAAAATTATGATGATGTTTATGCCTATTACAGGGTAAAGCTTCATGAGAAACAAATCAAAGACTACAAACAATTCTTATAACTAAAAAAGCACAAATTGTGCTTTTTTTTATTTAAAATCCCAGGATTTCTCCTGGGATACATATATTAAATATATTGATCAAAGTAATCGTTGATGATTTTTAGAAACTCATCATATTTTGACACCTTGGATAACAATGCTTTAGCTTCTTTGGCATCTTTTAACCCTTTGAAATACCAAGTCCCTTGACCACGCATTTGAAGCATTGCTAAATGTTCGCCCTTTAGATCTTTTAGTGAGTTAGCATGCTCAATAATCATTTCTTTGATTTCTTTATAGGTTGGTTTTGGTGCCTCAACACCATGTTCTAAATAATAATTAATATCATAGAATACCCATGGGTTTCCTAAGGCAGCACGGCCAACCATCACTGCATCCACGCCAGTATAATCAAGCATATATTTCGCGCTCTTACCGTCTTTGATGTCTCCATTGCCTATGACTGGAATATTTACCGCTTCTTTAACTGCTTTAATCACATCTAAATCTGCTTTTCCTGTGTACATTTGACTTCTAGTTCTTCCATGAACTGTGATCGCATCAGCTCCTGCTTCTTCGACCTTTTTCGCGATCTCGACCGCATTAATGCAGGTCGAATCCCAACCCGTTCTGATTTTAACAGTCACCGGTTTACTGACTGACTGTTTAATGGCTTTAATGATTTCATAGATTTTATCTGGGTCTTTTAATAATGCAGCACCTGCTTGTGCCTTTTGAGCCACTTTAGGAACAGGACACCCCATATTGATATCAATGATATCGCAATCGGTATTTTGATCAACATACTTAGCTGCAAGCACCATTGAATCTATATCCGAACCAAAGATTTGTTGAGCATATGGATGTTCTCCAGGAAGACTTTGAAGCAATTCTTTTGTCTTAGTATTATCGTGCATTAATCCTTTGTCGGAAACCATCTCAGCAAATACAACCCCAGCACCAAGTTTTCTTGATATGAGTCTATAAGATGCATTGGATACTCCAGCCATTGGCGCAAGCACTACTTTTGAATCTATTTCTATATTTTTGATTTTAAATGACATATCTAAACCTACTTCCACGTAGTGTATTTTATCACATACGCAAATATTATCAACTAAGATGTTTCTTATGGTATCATATTTCATGAGGTGTTAATTATGAATGACTATTGTTTAACAGCAACTGCCTATAATGGTGAAGCTAGAATATATGTCGCTTACTCTAAAAACTTAGTTGAAGAATCTAGAAAAATACATGGCACATGGCCAACTGCAACTGCAGCAATAGGAAGGTTCTTAACAGCTTCTGCCATGATGGGCTTAATGTATAAAAACGATGAAACAATCACCCTTCGTATTGAAGGCGATGGCCCTATTGGGTTTATGTTAGTTGAAGCAGATGCTTATGGAAATGTAAGAGGCGATATCAAAGAACCAAACGTATATCTCACTTACAATAATGGTGATAAAGCTGGCAAGCTGGCAGTAGGAAAGGCGGTTGGCAACGGCTTTTTACACGTGACAAAAGATTTAAAACTTAAGAACATGTTCACATCATCCATCGACTTACAAACAGGTGAGATTGCCGATGACTTCACTTATTATTTCACATCAAGTGAGCAAACACCATCTGCAGTAGGGTTAGGTGTTTTAGTAGACGTTGATCAAACCACCAAACAAGCAGGCGGATTTATTATCCAACTATTACCAAACGCAACCGAAGATACGATTGTTAAGATTGAGTCTGTGTTATCTAAAATATCTGCCGTGACGGATTTATATGAAAATGGTCTAACGCCAGAAATGATTATGGATTTATTATCTGGTGGAACCCATCATATATTAAGAAATCAACCTATTCAATACCACTGTCCTTGTTCAAAAGACAAGTTTAAAGTGTCCCTATCTAAGGTCGATAAAGCTACCCTTGATTCAATGATTGAAGAGGACAAAAGCGCGGAAATCGTTTGTCATTTCTGCCACAAGAAATACCATTTTGACGTAGTAGAATTAGAAGAAATTAAAAAGATGTAGATACCTATTAGGAACGAATATAATCGTTCCTTTTTTATTTTTAAGCGTAAAAAAAGATCTATCGGAAAACGATCAAGTCATCCTTATAGATCTTTATTCTTCTTTATTTGTGAATGTTCTAAGTTCAGTTAGAAGCTGTTTTAATGGTAATCCCACGATTGTGAAGAAATCTCCACTATAGTGTTCAACCAATTCCTTACCAAGGCCTTGTATTGCATAAGCTCCTGCCTTATCCATAGGTTCTTTGGTTTTGATGTATTCATAAATCTGTAAGTCGTTATAGTCATTCATCCATACTTCTGCCAACGTATGGAAACATACTTGTTTATCTTTACTCATGATACAGACACCTGTATAAACCTCATGGTGATTTCCGGAAAGCATCTTAAGCATACGGTAAGCATCTTCTTCATCTTTAGGTTTGCCCAACACTTGTCCTTCATAAACGACAATCGTATCTGCAGCAATAATGATATCATCTGGATTAAGTTCAAAAACGGCCTTAGCTTTTTTTTCAGCAAGAAATAAAACCATCTTGTCAGGTCTCATGCGTTCTTCTACTGTTTCATCTACATTGAGTGAAACAACCTTAAATTCTACACCCGCATCTTCAAGAAGTTTTTTTCTTCTGGGCGAATTGCTAGCTAAAATGATCATGTCATTCCTCCATTTAGACCATTATAACACAATAGAAATCTTTCTGCATAAAAAAATAATACATGAAATGTGATATAATTATCAAGTAAAAGAGGGTTATTATGGTCAAAGAAGCGTTAAAACAATTAAATAATTATCCTAATAAACCATTAATCGTCTCTGTTTCAACAGGGGTGGATTCAATGGTGCTTTTGCATGCACTAAAAGACTTAGACCACAAAATCATTGTGGTCCATTTCAATCATCAAAAGCGTGAAGCATCTTCTGAAGAAGCCGTGTATCTAGAGAATTATTGTAAAGTATATAACATCCCTTTTGAATATAAAATCTTAAGTATATCTGAACAAAACTTCCAAGATGAAGCCAGAAAAGAAAGACACCAATTCTTAGAAGAAATCGCAAAAAAATACCACACGACTTATATTCTTACCGCTCATCACTTAAATGATTTAGCTGAGACGGTTCTAATGAAGTTATCTAGAGGGTCTAATCTCTATGGTTATAGTGGCCTACAGTATAGTACAATCATCAACGGTTTTACTTACTTAAAACCATTGTTGTCTGTTCCTAAAGTTGCCTTATATGACTATGCAAAAAAAGAACAAATTACCTACTATGAAGACGAATCTAACCAGTCATTAGACTACACAAGAAATCGTTATAGACACTTAGTAATCGATACACTAATTAAAGAGAATCCTAGTTTCCTAGAGAAAGTATCCCAATACAGTAATCATCTCTATGAAGCCTTTTCCTATATTAGAGGTAATTCAAGTGCTTATTTGGAAGCCAATAAAAACACTATTGATATTAATACATTCAAAGACTTACATATCACCCTTCAGAAGGACATTATTGCCTTACTACTTGAAACCCATAAAATTAGCTTTAACCAATCCAAAATGAATGCCGTTTTGACATTCATATTGAATTCGGGTCCGAATAAAACTTATGTACTAGATGATGTTTACTTTTTTAAAAAGACATACCATAAAGTATCGATAAGTAAGCAAAAGAAAATCGTGACTTTTAGACAGAAACTTGAACTAGATGCCTTTAATGTTCTTGAGAATATGGGCTATGTCACATTTTTGAAAGATACTAGCAATATCGCTATTTATGAAATAAATATATGTTATAATAAATTAGCGTTGCCTCTTTGGGCACGTAAACGTAATCCAGGCGATGTTTTAGAGTTTGATTATGGTCATAAAAAGCTTAAAGACTTCTATATTGATAAAAAAATACCAAAAGACTTTAGGGACAAGGACATAATCATTACAGATAACAACAATCGGATTCTATCGGTATTAGGTAGATATTACAACAAAAGTTCGGATTTAAAAGATGAATTAACACTACGCTATAAGAGAGGGCTATAGAAATGTTAGAGAAAGACATCGAAAGAATATTAGTAACTGAACAAGAAATTAAAGACATCTGTAAGAGACTGGGTAAACAAATCACCGAAGACTACAAGCACGTAGATAAACCAATTTTATTAGGCCTATTAAAAGGGTGTGTCCCTTTTATGAGTGACCTTGCAAAAGAAATCGATCTAAAAATCGAAATTGAGTATATGGATGTTTCAAGTTATCACGGCAACATCACATCCTCTGGTGATGTAAAAATCCGTAAGGATATGAACACCTCAGTTGCAGGCAGGGATATCTTGATTGCTGAGGATATCGTCGATACAGGTAAAACCATCGACACAATCATCAAACTCTTAAAGCATAGAGGGGCAAAAAGTGTTGAAGTTGTAACACTGCTTGATAAACCTGAAGGCAGAATCATCCCATTTGAACCTAAGTATGTTGGCGTAACCATTCCAAAAGCTTTCGTCTTGGGCTATGGTTTAGATTATGATGAACTTTATAGAAATCTACCTTATGTAGGCATTCTAAAACAAGAAATATATAAGAAATAGTGAGGGCTACACATGCAAGAACCAAACAAAAAACCAGTGCAGAAGAAACCAGCAATGAATTTTGGCATTTATATTCTATTTGCCGTAATTTTATTCGGGAGCTTCTTCTTTTTACAAAACCTATTCAAACCAGGCGTTCCTGAATCATTAACACCAAGTGAGTTTGAGACCAAACTGAACAATGATGAATTTAGAGGTATGACCATCAAATATACACCAATTGGTGGTGAAGATGCGAATACTTATAAAGTAAGCATTTCAGATGCTGATGGTACACAGTATCAATTTGAAATATTCATGCCAGCACTAAATGAAATCATCAATCAAATTGATGCATCTGATAATATCACTCTAAAATATGTCGAAAAATCTACGATTACAATCTGGACTGTGTTAATTAACATCATATTCCCAATTGTTTTAGTCATTATTCTAGTCGTAATCTTATTCCGTTCAATGAGCGGAGGCGGAAACAACAAAGCCTTTGAATTCTCCAAATCAAGAGCTAGATTATCTAACTCTAAACTTGTCACATTTAAAGATGTTGCAGGTTGTGATGAGGAAAAGGAAGAACTTGTTGAAGTGATTGACTTCTTAAAATTCCCTAGAAAATATAAAGAAATGGGTGCAAGAATTCCAAAAGGTATTCTTCTAGTCGGTTCTCCTGGTACAGGTAAAACCCTACTTGCTAAAGCCGTTGCCGGTGAAGCATCCGTACCATTCTTCTCTATTTCAGGTTCCGACTTCGTAGAAATGTTTGTTGGGGTTGGGGCATCTAGAGTAAGAGATTTATTCAAAGTAGCTAAAGAAAATTCTCCATGTATCATTTTCATTGATGAAATCGATGCAGTTGGTAGACAAAGAGGCGCAGGTATGGGTGGTGGACACGATGAACGTGAACAAACACTTAACCAATTATTAGTAGAGATGGATGGATTCAATCCAAACGCTGGTATCATCATCATGGCTGCAACCAATAGACCTGATGTATTAGACCCAGCGCTATTGAGACCAGGCCGTTTTGACAGACAAATCACAATTGACCTACCAGATGTTCTTGGTAGAGAAGCTATCTTAAAAGTACACGCAAGAAACAAGAAAGTTTCAGATAACGTTAAATTTGAGGATGTTGCTCATAGAATCCCTGGATTTTCTGGTGCCGATATTGAAAACTTATTGAATGAAGCTGCACTCTTAGCGGCAAGAGCTAACCGTAAAGTCATTGAAATCTCAGACATAGATGAAGCTGTCGATAGAGTTATGATGGGGCCTGCTAAAAAATCTAGAAAAGTAACTGAACATGAACGTAAAGTGATTTCCTATCACGAAGCAGGACATGCCGTAATCGGTATCAAACTTGAACATGCAAACATTGTTCAAAAAGTGACCATCATTGCCCGCGGTAAAGCTGGAGGATATAACTTAATGTTACCTGAAAACGAAACATACCTAGAAAGTAAGAGTTCACTTCTAGCTAGAATCACAGGATTACTTGGTGGTAGAGTCGCTGAAGAATTAATTTTTGGTGATGTGACTACTGGTGCTTATCAAGACTTCCAATCCGCAACTAAGATCGCAAGAGCAATGGTTACAGAATTTGGTATGTCTAATTTAGGCCCAATCCAATATGAATCCAACACTGGATCTGTGTTCTTAGGTAGAGACTATTTGAAAGAAAAGAATTTCTCCGACCAAGTCGCATTAGAAATCGATAAAGAAGTTAGAGAAATTATTACTACGTGCTATGACAATGCGAAAAAATTACTTGTTGAACATAGAGTATTATTAGAGACAATTACCCATTACTTATTAGAAGTGGAGACACTTAATAAACAAGATATTGATGAAATTGTTGCGACTGGAAAACTATCTTGGTGGGAAAATAGAAAAACAGAACCTGTTATCGAAGAAAACCCACTAGACATTAAAGAAAGTCCGTTAGAACCTAGCCATGAGGCTTGATAAGTATTTAAAAGTATCTAGAATTATCAAAAGACGAACCGTTGCCAAAGATGCAGCCCTAGCTGATTTAATTCTAGTTAACAATAAAGTGGCTAAACCAGCCACAACCATTAAACCAAATGATATTATAGAACTTCACTTTGGTTTGAAAATATTAACAGTAAAAGTGGTTCAGACTGAATTACCAAAGCGAAATAGTGATGAAATGATGTTTGAACTTATTAGCGAAGTTAAAAAGTCATAACGGTGTTATGGCTTTTTTATTGAGTATCATGTATAATAGATATGCATTTTTAGGAGGAAACTATATGGATATTCTAGAATTAACCGAACAAGAACGCATTAGACGCGAAAAAATGAACGAATTACGAGCTAAGGGCATTGATCCATTTGGTTCTAAATTTGACAGAAAAAATACAACAAAAGAAATTAGAGATCGTTATGAATCTTTCAACCATGATCAACTAGAAGAAATGAAAGTTGAAGTGGTTATTGCTGGTAGAATTATCCGTAAACGTGGACAAGGTAAGGCTGGATTCTTACACTTACAAGACAGAGACTCAAACATCCAAGTTTATGTTAGACAAGATACTGTAGGGGAAGACCAATTTGATATTTTCGTTAAAGGTGACTTAGGCGATATTATTGGTGTTAGAGGGATTGTATTCAGAACTAAAACGGATGAACTATCTGTTAAAGCTTTAGAATACACTCACTTAACAAAAGCACTCAGACCACTTCCTGACAAGTTCCACGGCCTTCAAGACGTTGAAGAAGCTAGACGTAGACGTTATGTAGACTTAATCGTTAACGAAGAATCTAGACGTATCGCAATGTTACGTCCAAGAATCATCAGAGAAATTCAAAAATATTTTGACGGCAGAGGTTTTATCGAAGTTGAAACCCCTGTTCTACACTCAATTCTAGGGGGCGCTGCTGCACGTCCATTCGTAACACACCACAATACACTTGATATGCCATTTTATTTAAGAATAGCTACTGAATTACCGTTAAAGAGATTAATCGTTGGTGGTATGGAAGCTGTTTATGAAATCGGTAGATTATTCCGTAACGAGGGTATGGATGCTAAACATAATCCTGAATTTACTACCATTGAAGCTTACTTAGCGTATTCAGATATGGAAGGTATGATGGACTTAGTTGAAGACGCTATGTCGACTGTTACTTATAATATCTTAGGTACTTACGACATCACTTATGGTGAAAAACAAATCAAAATGGCTCCAAAATGGGCTAGAGTTCACATGGTAGACGCCATCAAAAATATCACTGGCGTAGACTTTTGGACAATTGATGACCTTGAAACAGCCACTAAGGTTGCTAAAGAAAAAGGCGTCCATGTTGAAAAACACTTTGGTGTTGGACATATCATTCAAACATTCTTTGATGAATTTGTAGAAGATACGATTACACAACCTACTTTTGTATATGGACACCCAATCGAAGTATCTCCACTGGCTAAGAAAAACTTAGAAAACCCTAGATTCACTGACCGTTTTGAATTATTCATTGATGGTAGAGAATATGCGAATGCTTTCTCTGAGTTAAATGACCCAGTCGATCAAAGAGGTCGTTTCGAAGATCAATTAAAAGAAAAAGAACTTGGCAACGATGAAGCAACCGAAATGGATATTGACTTCGTTGAAGCGCTTGAATATGGTATGCCACCAGCTGGTGGACTTGGAATCGGTATTGACAGATTTATTATGTTGATTTGTAACGTAAATAACATCAGAGACGTCATTCTATTCCCACATATGAAACATAAACCTGAAGTTAAATAATGACTTGCACCCTAGAAATAGGGTGCTTTTTTTATACTGTTAAGAAAAAAACACACTTTCGTGTGTTTTATAGTAATCCTAATTCATCTGCGATATCAAAGAAAATATTCCCGATTGGATAGAAGTCCAGTTCCAATTCTTTATAAATACCTTCTGTCACATGATCGAGTTTTTCATGTAGCTCTTGAGAAGCATCTTCTTTCTTCTCTAAAATCGTTAGAATTTCATGTTCGATATCAATGAGCGATTGCATATGGGATTCATTTGGTTCTTCGATTGCTCCAATGAGTTCATTTTGAAAGTCTAGCGTATCTAATAAAAGAATCACAGTTTTAGCATGACGATCAAGTTCTTCAATGTTACCTTTGTAATCATGTTCTAAAACTAACTTAATGTTTTCAAAAGCATCAAAAACATAGTAAAAACCCGTTTCAAATATATTTTGTTCGTCTAATTGTAAACTCTTCTCTTCGATTTTCTTTGTGTATAAAAACTCCAATACATCAAAGACATGTTTAAAACGTTCTGTTATTAAAGAGTTCTTCTCTTTGAGTGCTTCAACCAAATCGCTTGATTCCAAAATCCAATTGGCGTAATCGTGAAATAGTGCATCAGTCATTTTAACACCTCCAACTTAATATAATTATACAAATAAATCATAAGTAATCAATACTTTTACAAAAATAACGGATGAGTTAAGAAAAAACATCTCACGAATGAGATGTTATAAATTAATTAGTTAGCTTTACCAACTGATCCGAACATTGTTAGTTTTTCTCTAACGATTGCTTTGATAGCTTCAACACCAGGTGCTAATAATTTACGTGGGTCAAAACCTTTAGCTTCAAGATCTTTACCAGCTTCGATGTATTTTCTAATTGCTGCAGCGAATACTAATTGAAGTTCAGTGTTAACGTTGATCTTAGTTACACCAAGTGAAATAGCTTTTTGAATCATTTCAGATGGAATGCCTGTACCACCATGTAATACTAAAGGTACACGGTTAGTAGCTTCTTGTACAGCTGCTAATACTTCAAAGTTTAAGCCTTTCCAGTTTGCAGGGTATTTACCATGAATGTTACCAATACCTGCAGCGAATAGGTCAACGCCTAATGATGCGATTAGAGCACATTCTTTTGGATCTGCTAATTCACCAGCACCGATAACGCCGTCTTCTTCTCCACCAATTGAACCAACTTCTGCTTCAACTGAAACGCCTCTAGCATGACATGCTTCAACGATTTCTTTTGTTTTTGCAACGTTTTCTTCGATTGAATAGTGAGAACCATCAAACATAATTGAAGTGAAACCAGCTTCTAAAGCCTTATATGCGCCTTCATAAGTACCGTGGTCTAAGTGAACTGCAACTGGAACAGTCATACCCATTGCGTCGTGTAATTCTCTTACCATCGCCATAACTAAACGATAGCCACCCATATATTTAGCGGCACCTTCAGATACCCCTAAGATGATTGGTGATTGTAATTCTTGTGCAACTTGTAGAGTTGCTTTTGTCCATTCAAGGTTATTGATGTTGATTTGTGCTACGCCATAACCGCCATCTCTAGCCTTCAATAGCATTTCTTTTGCTGAAACTAAAGCCATGAATAAGTCCTCCTTGATATTTTAATATTTCCAATGTTATTATACGCTTAATACGTGTAATTTACAATTGATTAGTGATGTAAACGCTTATCATTCGTTTGTTTGATTATTGTGTGCTGCTTCAATAAATCCTTTAAAAATAGGATGTGGTCTTAGAGGTCTTGAAAGAAACTCTGGATGAAATTGACAAGCAATAAAGAACGGATGATTAGGTAATTCGATGATTTCCACGAGATTCTCTTTCTTATTTACCCCAGACAACTTCATTCCATAGGATAGGAAGGCCTCTTTATAGAAGTTATTAAATTCATAACGATGGCGATGTCTTTCTTTGATTGAAGTGGTCTGATATAGTGAGTACGCTAGCGATTCAGATTCTATTTCACAGTCATAAAGACCTAATCGTTGAGTGCCTCCTAAGTTCTTAGTTAAATCTTGATTAGTCATAATATCAATGATTGGGTATTTTGTATTAGGATCAATCTCTGTGGTAGTGGCTAGCCCAATACCCATGACATTTCTCGCAAACTCAATGGCTGCTAACTGCATGCCATAACAGATCCCAAAGAAAGGTAGGTTATGGGTTCTTGCATACTTTATCGCAGCTATTTTGCCATCGGTAGCACGTTCACCAAATCCACCAGGAACGATTAAACCTTTACAACCATCTAGTGCTTTTTCTACATTGTCTTCGGTTATCTTTTCTGCATTTAGGAATTTAATATTTACTTGGAGACCTTGATGGTATCCTGCATGCTTTAACGCTTCAACAACCGATAAATATGCATCGTGTAAACTGACATATTTACCAACCAACCCGATTTGAATTTCTTTCTTGGACTCTTCAATGCTCTTGATAAGAGATTCCCAAGGAGACAAATCCATTGGTTTACTAGGTTCTATTTCAAAGTGTTTCAAGATCCATTCATCAATGTCTTGTTTATGTAGATTTAGGATTGCCTTATAAAGAATGTCGACATCCACTGACTCAAATACATGGGTTGATTCAACGTCACAAAACAGTGCGATTTTTTCTTTGATAGATTTTGAGACGGGTACTTCACTTCTTAGAACAATCATGTCTGGAGATATGCCTAATGAACGGAGTTCTTTAACACTATGTTGAGTTGGTTTGGTTTTTATCTCTTTAGCAGCTTTTAAGTATGGTAATAGGGTTGTGTGAATATAAAGGGTATTCTTTTGTCCAAAATCTCTTCTTGCCTGTCTAATGGCTTCTAAAAAAGGTAATGACTCGATGTCGCCAACAGTCCCACCAATCTCAGTAATCACAACATCTGCATTAGATGCTTTTGCTACAGCCTTTAATCGATCTTTAATCTCATTGGTAATATGAGGAATAACTTGAATGGTTGCACCTAAATAGTCGCCTTTCCGTTCTTTATCGATTACAGCCTGATAGATTTTACCAGTCGTTACACTTGATTCCTTTGATAAATTCTCATCAATAAATCGTTCATAGTGTCCTAAATCCAAATCTGTTTCACAACCATCATCGGTGACAAATACTTCACCATGTTGAAAAGGGGATAGAGTCCCTGGATCAACGTTGATATACGGATCGAACTTTTGCATGAAGACTTTAAGTCCTCTGCTTTTCAATAGCTGGCCAATAGTTGAGGCCATAATGCCTTTACCAAGCGAAGAAACAACCCCGCCTGTAACAAAAATAAACTTCGTTTTCATCATTTATCTCCCTATATATATAAAAATAAAAAGGTCCCCTATACAGGAGACCTTTTGTGAGTTGCCCTCGTTAATTATATCAAATAAGTTTTTCTGAATCAATACGAAGATTATTTATCGTACATATCTTCGTAATCGTCCATGATTTCATTGTAATCATCGTCGTCGAAGTCTAAGTCGTCGTCATCTTCATCAATATACTTAACTTTAGAAGGTTTAATTACTTCTTCATCATCGGTTAAGATTAATTCATCTTCATCGATAATGATGATGTCATCTTCCTCTTCGTCAGATTCTTCTTCGTCTTCATCAAGTTCAAGTTCTTCATCTTCTTCAGGAATATAGTAGTCTTCTACAGTTAATGTATCTTCCTCTTCTTCTTCAATGTCTTCAGTAGTATTGAAGTAAGAACCGTCTTTATCCCAAAGTTCTAAGTTATTTTCTTTTAAATCCCATTCATCATTACCGCAAAAAACGAATTTTGCTGATAAAGTCATATCAATATAAAATTGTGCCATTTTTTCAGAATCTTCTGTGGTCATTTCTTTTAATGCCACAACTTGATCCATTAAATCGTAGATGTTCTTTTTGCCTTCTGATCTAATGATTTCTTCAGCAATTTCAACCATGGATTTATTTACATAAGATTGTTTAGCCATAGTTTCCTCCTAAAATACTATATTATTGTATACGATAGTGCCCTTTTTTGCAAGACTTTTAAATAAATAATGTAAAAGTAAGGGTTTTACTCGTAATAACGCCTTCTATGTTGTGTTCGTACACTATTTTAATGCTTTCTGGACTAATTTGAAGTTTCTTTGTTTTAATAATGGTTTTGAAGGTAATACCATCTTGTCGATAATACCCCATTGTTGGAACATTTAGCATGAAGGGTTCTTGAGATTCAATCTCGCCTTCTCGTCTAATTAAAACTTCATTCAATCGATAATGAATGCTAACTAAAGCATCCACATTAGGATCCTTATAAGTGATTTTTCCAGGTGAGAAGGTGTGTTCTACTTGAAAGGTCTCCTTGTCGTTATCTGTAATTATCTCTATTGTCATGCCGCTAAGAACATTCTACCTAGAACAACAATTGCGAGGATAATCACAATTACAATTAGTAGCTTCATCATTTTCTTGGCAATCGATAAAATACCAAACACCAACACAATCACAACCCCTAGGGCACCTAAAATCTTGACCCATTCTGGAAATGGTGCAATCACGTTGTTGTAGAAATCGATGGCTAGTTGATCAAAATTAACAAGATCTTTTAAGAAGGTGTCAAAATCTCCAATTAGGCCTTTGATAAACGTCCAAATTGTTTCTAGAAATTCCATAAAATCAACTCCTATTCATACTTAAGTCTATTGTTAAGCGCTCTTTCAAGCGTTTGATCATCGGCGTAGCTCAAGTCTGCGCCAACGGGTATACCGTAAGCAATGCGAGATACTAACACTGGATACTGTTTTAACAGTTCCTTGATGTACTGCGCGGTTAACTCACCTTCTACAGTACCAGATAATGACAATATAACTTCTTTTACGCCATCAAGACGTTTGAATAAAGAGTCGATGTTGAGATCCTCAGCGCTAATGCCTCTTGAAAAATCAATCGATCCCCCTAAGACGTGGTATTTTCCATGGAACAAATGGTTTCGTTCTAATACGAAGACATCTCGTTCATCTGATACGACCATAATCGTATCATCGTCGCGGTTTTCATCTTCACATATACTACAATGTTCTTCCATCAATACACCACAAATAGGGCAGTGAGAAATGTTGTTTTTGGCTGAAACTAGATGGTTAGAGAACTCACTGACGACTTCTTTATCCATTTGACTAATGACAAACAATGCCAATCGTTCAGCGCTTTTCTTTCCAATACCAGGGAATTTTTTAAAATCTTCTACCAGTTTTAAAAAACTGTCTGGATACTTCATTTAGAATCCCATACCCATTCCAGATGTGAATCTTCCCATTTCTTCAGAAGTGGTTTTATCAACCACAGCAACAGCATTATTAACAGCTGCAACAATCGCATCTTGTAGCATTTCAATGTCTTCAAGTAGTTCTTTGTCTAATTTGATGTCTACAATTTGGTGTGATCCTAACATAATCACTTTTACCCCACTTGCTTGACCTTCAAATTCTGTCATTTGAAGTCTTTCTTGGGTTTCTTGCATTTCCTTTTGAAGTTTTTGTAATTTTCTAATCATATTTTGGTTCATGTCTATTACTCCTTTATCATAACTTTATCTTTGCCAAAGAAATCAATGGCTAGTGCAACCGATCCTGGTTGCCAGGTGTCTTCGTCTTCTTGGTATAATTCTAAATCAAGTTTTGGTAAGGTAGGTTTCTTATTACCAGATTTCCATTGTTTAATAAACGAATCAAACAAGATATTCCATGAGGCTTCATCTATACACACAAAATCATCAATTAACTTTGATTTCGCATTTAATATATCAAACACAAGTTTCTTCGTTTGTTGTTTTAACATCAATCTGCAGTTAATTTTGTTTGGATAAACTAACAGAATCTCTCTGTTGGTTGCTGCAACCAATTTAGCTTCATGAAGTAACATCGCAGTTGTCTCTAAGCGTGGATCTTTGATTTGTGGCAATCGATCCCAGCCTTTCAACATCAAGTTCTTCTTTTCAACATCTCCGTTATTTAAAATGCGTTCAATGTCTGTAACGGATACAAGCGGCTTTTGTTCCCTTGAAGTTTCTTTTTCAAGAACTTGACTATCGGTTGAAACTTCTTTATCTTTTGATTTTATGATTTGAGGTGGATTAGATTTGATCTTAGACAGTTCAAATTCAAGACCACTAATTCGTTTGTTAAGAACTTCAATGCTATCATGATAATCGATACGATCTATTTGCTTATGGTCAATCATCTTAACAATCGCAAGCTCCAAATAAGCGCGTTTTTGATTACTCCACTTAATATCGTTTTGCGTTCCGTTTAATACATCTAGATAGAAATAAATTCGGTCGTTTGAATATTGTTTTGATAATTCTTCTAAGTATTTGGTTGGTCTTTCTGAATCAAAGACGACATTCTTTTCGATGAGTAAGTCTCTTAAAGTTGAGATTAAATCCGAAACAATTTTTGAGACTTCTTTTCCATCTTCAATCATTTCGTTTAGTAACGCGAATGCTTCGGTTGTCTCTTTTTTGTATATGAAATCAAGCAATCTCATCAGGTTTGTTTTGGATACTGAACCGCTGACCGCATATACGTCTTCTTCGGTGACTAAATCATCTGAAAATGAGATGGCTTGGTCTAATAGGCTAAGGGCATCTCTAAGTCCACCCTCGGCATATCTGGCGATTTCAGTAATCGCTTGGTCTGTAATTTTGACTTGTTCTAATTCCTTAATTGCATGTAATTTTTTTTCGATGTCTTTTGGAGAAATCCCTCTAAAATCAAAACGTTGACATCTTGATAAGATGGTCGCAGGAATCTTATTGGGTTCTGTGGTTGCGAGAATAAAAATAACGTGTTTAGGTGGTTCTTCTAGCGTCTTTAATAAGGCGTTGAAAGCCCCAGTTGATAACATATGAACTTCATCGATGATATAGACTTTATACTTTGCCATCGATGGAAGGTATTTGACTTTTTCTCTTAAATCTCTAATTTCATCCACACCATTATTTGATGCAGCATCGATTTCAACTACGTCAGAGATAACGCCTGATTGAATGGCTGAACAAGTAGCACATTCGCCACAAGCATCCTTGACTGGTGCGTGTTCACAGTTAACTGCTTTAGCAAGTATCTTTGCGATACTAGTCTTCCCTGTTCCTCTTGGACCACTGAATAAATAGGCATGTGCAATTTTATCGTGTAATAATGCATTTTGTAGGGTTTTAACAATGACTTCTTGACCTGCTACTTCTGAAAAGTTTCTTGGTCTATAAGTTCTGTATAAAGCTTGATAGGACATCGCACACACTCCTTTGCTAATGTATTATATCATATATGATATGCTTTTTTTACTTTCCTAAACAAAATTTAGAGAATAGTTCACTGATTAAATCTTCAGGATGATAATCTCCAGTAATCTCTCCTAGATATTGCCAAGCCTTCTTTAAATCTATCTCGACAATATCGATTGGCATATCCAGTTCTATGCCATCAATGACAGCTTGTAAAGCTTCGATGGTGTCTTTGATTTTGGCTATATGTCTTACATTTGATAGGATATTGAAATCCTTGTCTTTAATGTCGCTCATTCCTAGCACATGGATGATTTCTTTTTCTAAATCCTTCAAACCTTCTTTGGTCAAGGTTGATAACCTTAATAGGTGAATACCTTCTAAATCCAGTACTCGCTCTAAGTCATTTTTATTGCCAACGATAATTCTCTTCTTGTTTTTGGTCTGTTCAAGCAACAGTTCATCTTCTTTAGATAATTTTCTACTTTGATCCAAAACCAAGATCACCAGTTCCGCAGATTCAATGGCTTTTTTTGAACGGTCTACACCGATTTTTTCAACCACATCTTTGGTTTCTCTAATGCCGGCTGTATCCACTAGAATTAAGGTGATCCCACCTATATTGATGTAAGCTTCAATCGTATCTCTGGTTGTCCCTTCGATGTCTGTAACGATGGCTCGTTCCTCGTTTAATAACGCATTAAGTAAACTGCTCTTTCCGACGTTAGGTTTACCAACAATGGCAGTTCTTACACCTTCACGGATAATCTTACCTTTGTCTGCATCTTCTAGTAGCGTATGTAGTTGATCTTTAATTTTTATGACTTCAGGTTTGATGACTTCATTGCCCATCACCTGTGCATCATCATATTCTGGATAATCGATATTAACCTCGATTTTTGCAACTAAGTTTAGCACCGTTTCTCTAGTGGCTTCAATGCCTTTTTTTATGTTACCACTAAGACCGGATAATGCCAGTTTCATCGCATTTTCGTTCTTAGCATGAATCAAATCCATAATGGCTTCTGCTTGAGTTAAATCAATTCTTCCATTAACAAAAGCACGCTTAGAAAACTCGCCAGGTTCTGCAAGTTTAATCCCGGTTTCTAGTACTCTTTCTAAAACTTTTTGTGTCACTAGAATTCCACCGTGACAGGAGATTTCTACAGTATCTTCAGCTGTAAATGTTTTAGGTCCTTTTAAGATTGTCACTAAAACTTCATCAATTACTTTAGATGACTGATCAATAATATGTCCATAAACCACTGTGTGGCTTTTAACTTTGTTAAGGTTTCTACCTTTGAAAATAAGGTTTACTTTCTCGATGGCATCACTGCCACTTACTCTTATAACAGCGATTCCTGCTGTCCCAAATGGGGTCGCAATCGCAGCGATTGTATCTAGTATCATAGAATCACATCCTAACTTCAATTATATCATTTAACATAGTTAAAAAAAACAAAAACGTAGTCGCCTACGTTTCTAGTATTTAATATAGATATTATGCGTGACGTCTAATGTCATCTGCATTCGCTTCTTCTTCATCTAAGAAATCATGATGAACATGGGGAATGAACGGGTTAATTCCACGTTTCAAATCTCTAGTATAGATGAATAACACTAAGAATCCGCCAAAAATGAGTGATGTTAAGATGTATCCACTACCAGCAACTAATCCCATCATTGCGGTTGCCCAAATGGTTGCCGCAGTAGTTAAACCAATAATGTTTTTTTGGCCTTTCATAATTACCCCAGCCCCGATGAACCCAACGCCCGGCAATACTTGTGCGATGAGTCTTTGGTTATCTGCAGCCGAATTTCCGCCTTGATGTTCATACATAAATAATTGGACGATCCCCAGCATTGTGGTAGAAACAGCAATTAGAATATGTGCAGAAATCCCTGCTGATTTACCGATGTTTTGTCTTTCTAATCCAATTAGAAAACTATAAAATACAGAAATTGCAAGTGGCAACATGATTCTCATCCAAAAATCTCCACTTTGAAATACTTGTAATTCAATATCGAATGGTGTCATTTCTTTTTATTCCTTTCTTCATATATATCGTTAAAGTCATACTTTCTATCCTCATACTGACAACCTAGTACAGCATTGATGTTTACATTCTCAGATGCTTTAAAAATCGATTGATCCACTTCCGGATGAACCTTTCTCAAGTCTGCAATTAGGTTTTTGATCTCTCTTCTTTTGGAAGAAGTTCTGCTTGCAACTACGGTACAACCACAGTTCATAGATTGTATACCATTAGAGGTGGTAAATCTGATGATGTCGGCTTCTTTGATGTAAAACATTGGTCTGATTAGCTCAATGTTTTCAAAGTTGTCAGCTGTGATTTTTGGGACCATTGTTTTAAACTGGCCACCATATAAAACGTTTAACATTGTGGTTTCAATAACGTCATCAAAATGATGACCTAAAGCTAGTTTATTACAGCCCAGTTCTTGAGCTGCGTTGTACAAGAATCCTCTACGCATTCTAGCACACATGTAACAAGGATTATCAGATGCGATTTTACCTGCAACAGCGAAGACGTTGGATTTTTTGATAACCACTGGGATGTCTAAATACTTACAATTAGTCTTTAGCAATTCTAAGTTAACTTCATTAAATCCTGGGTCCATCGCTAAGTAAACCACATCAAATTTAACAATACTGTGTTTATGTAATTCTTGGACTAGTTTTGCTAGTAATAGTGAGTCTTTTCCGCCACTAATACCGACTGCTACTTTATCATTCTCTTCAATGAGTTTGTAATCTTTGACAGCTTTGATAAACTTTGCCCAAATATCTTTACGGTATGTCTTAATAATACTTCTTTCAATATGGTCTAAAGTCTGAAGCGGTTCTGTGACAACAATTCTTTCACATACCTCTCTGATTTCCATATAATTACCCGTTATAAGCGTCTAATACATCGCCAACGCGTTTTTTGAACAATTCCAATTCATCCCAACTGTTTAATTTACAACCGGATGCTTTCGCATGACCACCACCGCCAAATTCATTAGCTAGTGTAGAAATCACTGGTCCTCTTGAGCGTAATCTAATACGAATTTCATCGTTAGGGTACTCTAGAATAATTGCCCATACTGGATAACCTTCAATTCCTGCAATCACAGAAACCATTGAAGCCGCTTGTTCATCTGTAACCCCAAATGATTCAATAACGTCTCTGGTTAATGTCACATAGATAAACCCTTTTTCTGTTGTAACAAAATGAGATAAGATATAGCCTTTTAAGCGAGTCATTTGTAAAGTCTCAACGGATAGTTTTCCATCAACAAACTCTACGTCAACACCCTTAGTTAATAACATACCTGCAATCTCATGTGTTTGTTTGGAAACGCCTCTAAAACGGAATCTTCCAGTATCTGTAAGTATACCTGTATACATCGCAAGTGCACCTTCATAACCAAGTTTTAATTCTTTTTTATAGTTTAAATAAAAGTGTGCAATCATTTGTGCACAGGAAGGATAGTTTGTGTCTACCCAACGGTAATCGCCGTAATCATTAACTGGAATATGGTGGTCAATTTTAATGACTTCTTTTCCTAGTTTATATCGTTTATCAGAGATTCTTTCTTCGGTTGCAGTATCCACAACAATCGATAATGCGCCTTCATAAAGTGCGTCTTCAATACTATCAGGTGTTCCTACAAAACTTACGAAATCAGAAGTTTCACCAACTACGTAAACTTCCTTTTCTGGAAATGAGTTTTTGATAATGTCTTTTAGACCAAACTGAGCACCATAGCAGTCTCCATCTGGTCTTTGGTGACCATGAATGATAATGCGGTCGTATGCTTTAATCTTTTTAATAATAATTGGGTTAATCATGTTACTTATTCTCCTTTAATAATGCCTTATAGTCTTTGATGACTTCATCTACTTCTTCCCATGATTTCAAGCTTGCTCCGCAGGCTTGTTCATGTCCCCCACCGCCATACTTCTTAGCGATATCTACAATTTTGATTTCTCTTGATCTAAATTCCCCAATGATGATATTACGTTCTTTATCAAAAGTGAAGTTCAACCATATTTTGATTTCTTCAATTCCAGCAGCTAAATTAACCATACCTCTAGATACTGAGAAGACATCGATGTTAAATAGTTCAAATACATCCTGATCGTTCTTTAGATAAGCAACGCCATCTTCATAAACAAATCTATTTTGAAAGAATGTCTTTTGCTTCTTATTTTCAAGTGTTTCTACGTATAAGAAATCGTAAAGTTCTGTAGTTTTTGCACCTAAACTTGTTAGGATAGAAGCCACTAGAAACACTCTTTCTGGTTCATGCATCCACTGAAATCTTCCAGTGTCTGTTACAATTCCAGCATATAAAAACGATGCGGCTCTTTCGTTAATCTTTAAGTTCAATTCTAATGCTAAATCTGTGATTAATTCAGCACAGGCTGAGAAGCTTGAATCACTAATAACCAGTGTAGCTTCTTCTATGTCACATTCATTTTTATGATGGTCAATAACGATTACTTCTTTGGCAAGCTTATATCTATCATCTGAAACCATTTGTTTTACTGCGACATCTACGATAAAGACTAAGGCATTTTCGTAAACTGAATCTTCAATTTCTTGCATGTCCTTATCTTTATCAAAACGATTAGAATCTCCTACTACATAGACATTTTTATTGGGGAAATTTTCAAGAATGATTTCCTTTAATCCGACTTGAGAGCCAATGGCATCGAAGTCTGGTTTTGAGTGTCTGTGAATAATGATGGTTTTGTAGTTGATTATCTTCGTTAAAACGGATTGATAATTCATTAATTGTTTCACCCTTTCTACTTAAGTAAGGCATATTATACTGGGGTGCCTTATAATAGTATACCATAAATAATATCCTATATTAAAGTACAATCTCGTACGCATTAGCGCACATGCGTGCGTTAATCGTTGTATTTTCAGAAATTTGTTGCTATAATTAGTATGTATGAAAATCGTTAGAAAGGAAGATACAATGACTAAGTACGTATATTTGTTCAAAGAAGGACAAGCAAGCATGAAAAACCTACTTGGTGGTAAAGGTGCAAACCTTGCAGAAATGTCAAGCTTAGGCTTACCAGTTCCTCAAGGATTCACTGTTACAACAGAAGCTTGTAACAAATACTACCATGACGGTAAAGTAATCACACAAGATGTTGTCGATCAAATTTTCGAAGCTTTAGCAGCTACTGAAAAAGAATTCGGTAAAAAATTCGGCGACAGCCAAAACCCATTCCTAGTATCTGTACGTTCAGGCGCTAGAGCCTCAATGCCAGGTATGATGGACACGATCCTAAACCTAGGTTTAACGGATCAAGCCGTAGAAGGCTTAGCAAAACTAACTGATAACCCACGTTTTGCTTATGACTCCTATAGAAGATTTATCCAAATGTTCGCCGATGTTGTAATGGAAATCGACAAAGCAAATTTCGAACATCTTCTAGAGGCAATGAAAGAAGCTAAAGGGGTTCATTTAGACACAGATCTAGATGCTAACGACCTTAAAGAATTGGTTAGACAATTCAAAGTCAAATATGAAGAATTAAAGGGCGAACCATTCCCACAAGATCCAAAAGTACAATTAATTGATGCTATTACAGCTGTATTCAGATCATGGGACAACCCAAGAGCGAATACATACCGTATGTTAAACCACATTCCTTATGAATGGGGAACAGCTGTAAACGTTCAAGGAATGGTATTTGGTAACATGGGTCAAGATTCAGGAACAGGGGTTGCTTTCTCAAGAAACCCAGCTACTGGTGAAGACGTGTTATATGGAGAATACCTATTTAATGCACAAGGTGAAGACGTTGTAGCTGGTATTCGTACACCAAAACCAATTTCCGAATTAAAGTTAGACAATGAAGCACTTTATAACGAATTCCATGATATTTCTAAAAAACTAGAAAAACACTACAGAGACATGCAAGATATGGAATTTACCATTGAAAAAGGTAAATTATACATGTTACAAACTCGTAATGGTAAGAGAACTGCACAAGCTGCTGTTAAATTAGCAATTGACCTAGTTAATGAAGGTTTATTAACTAAGGAAGAAGCTATTCTAAAAGTAGAACCTGCACAATTAGACTCATTACTGCACCCAACATTCGATCCTAAAGCATTAAAAGCTGCAAAACCTGTAACTCAAGGTTTAGCTGCATCACCAGGTGCTGCTTATGGTAGAGTTGTTTTCACAGCTGAAAGAGCTTCTGAACTAGTTAAACAAGATAAACTTCCTGTTGTTCTAGTTAGACAAGAAACTTCTCCTGAAGACATCGAAGGTATGGTTGTTTCTGCTGGTATCTTAACTGCTCGTGGTGGTATGACATCACACGCTGCCGTTGTTGCACGCGGTATGGGTACATGCTGTGTTGCTGGTGCTGGTGAAGTTAAAGTTAATGAAGCAGGTAAATTCTTCACGGTTAATGGTCATAAGTTTAACGAAGGTGATTACATCTCAATCGATGGATCAACTGGTTATGTTTATGGTGAAAAGATTGCAACTGTTGAAGCAACTGTTTCTGGTGACTTCGCTACATTAATGCAATGGGCTGACGAAATCAGAGTATTAAAAGTTAGAACTAATGCTGACACACCAAGAGATGCTCACCAAGCAAGAGAATTCGGTGCTGAAGGTATCGGTCTATGCCGTACTGAACATATGTTCTTTGAAGCATCACGTATTAAAGCAATTCGCGAAATGATCGTTGCTAAAAACTTAGTAGAAAGACAAGCTGCACTTGCTAAGTTATTACCTATGCAAAGAGAAGACTTCGTTAAGCTCTATAAGGAAATGGAAGGGTATGCCGTAACTGTTAGATACTTAGACCCACCTCTACATGAATTCGTTCCTCATACAGATGAAGAAATCCAAGAATTAGCTAAAGAAATGAAACTTTCTTTCGAAGATCTTAAGAGAACTATCGAAGACTTACACGAAACTAACCCAATGTTAGGTCACCGTGGTGTTAGACTTTCAGTAACTTATCCAGAAATTGCAGAAATGCAAACTAGAGCCGTTATCGAAGCCGCTATCCAAGTAACTAAAGAAGGGTTAACTGTTGTACCTGAAATCATGATTCCATTAGTTGGTGAAGTAAGAGAATTCAACTTCGTTAAGAAGATTGTAGTTCAAACTGCTGACAAACTAATCAAAGAATCTGGATTAGACATCAAGTACTTAGTAGGTACAATGATCGAAATCCCAAGAGCTGCAATCTTAGCTGATGAAATCGCTAAAGAAGCTGAATTCTTCTCATTCGGTACTAACGACTTAACACAAATGACATTCGGCTTCAGCCGTGATGATGCTGGTAAGTTCTTACCTGACTACTATAAGACTAAGATTTACGAATCAGATCCATTTGCTCACATCGACCAAAAGGGTGTTGGTAAACTTATGAAGATGGGCGTTGACTTAGGTAACCAAACTCGTCCAAACATCAAGACTGGTATTTGTGGAGAACATGGTGGAGATCCTCAATCCGTTGAATTCTGTCATGCAATCGGTCTAGATTATGTTTCATGTTCACCATTTAGAGTGCCAATCGCACGTCTAGCTGCTGCACATGCTCAAATCAAAAACCCACGTAAAAAGTAATCTATAGTTTTTAAGGATGTTGACGAAAGTCTTCATCCTTTTTTTATAGACAAAAACAGCACTAAAGGGCTTCCTTTAGTGCTTTTACGTTATCTGTAAGTCACTTTATTAATGTATCCTTGCATGTCAAATTTTCTTTCTAACCCTTTGTCATTCATATACCTTAGTTTCCCAAAAATAGGTCTTTCAGTCCAAGCTCTATCGTGTTTTCCAAAACACCAGGCGACACCAGCATAACTATTTGGGTCTCTACCATCAATGAAGTATCTATTATTAAGTTTTAGAATGGTTTTATAAGCTTCTTCGTGTGTTTTTGACCATTCAATGATTTTCTTAGCCCAGTACATTCTCATATAATTATGCATGTAGCCTGTTTCAACCATTTCTTTCATCGCAGCATTGAAATACGGATCATGTGTTTGGTAATTTAAATAGTCTCTCTCTTCATAAAGATAAGGTCTATCGTCCTTTTTATGTGCATCGATTGTTTCATATGCCCAGGGTTCTGTCATTCCATAAAAATCATCATATCTTGGATTATAAAATACATAATTGAAGGCAAGTTCTCTTCTAATGAATAGTTGTTCTTTAAATGCTAGAAACGCTTCTTCTTTGATTCTATTTTGACTGAGTGCTAGTTCTAATTGATTAAGAATTTCTAAACTGCTGATTTGTCCAAAATGTAAGTACATTGACATTAAAGAGGTGTAGTCTGTTGAAGGGTCACTTGATTCCTCATAGTGATTGATCTTTGAATTAATGAAATCAAAAAGTTTCTTTTGGGCTTCAATATAGCCACCTTTATAAAGTGGACTCGCAGATAGGGTATCTTCAATCTTTAGTGTGTTCAGTGTTTGATTGATATCAAAAATGTCTACATCAGATGATAGATTCAGATTCGTTTTATTCTTGATATCCGGTAACTTGTCAAAATCATTGAAATCATCATACAACTTATTAAGTTTGGGCCTTATTGTATAAGCCCCATATTCTACCTTGTTGGATGCAACCTCAACCGGTACAATCAAGTCTGTATCAATCTCAATAATATCTAGACTATAATCTTTAGCTTTTAATAGAAGTTCTCTTCTCATAGCTTCTTGAGGTTTTAAATAACCTTTTTCCATAACAAGCGTGTATGCATTACTTAAATATGGTTCAATAACTTCTCTAGGTTTTCCAACCTTGATTATCATATTCAAATTGAGTTTACCTGCCCATCTATAGACATCTTTTAGTCCTTCAAGCATAAAAGTATATGATCTTATGTTTGCTTCAGGGTATGCTTGAAGGGCAAAAATGATCATCACTGGTAAGCCTTTTTGATTGGCGGTATCAATGGCATATTTCAAGGCATGATTGTAATGAATTCGTTGAGATTGTTGCATATAATAGATGACATATTTGCCATTTCTATTGCTGGTTCCTTCTTGAATCATCTTAATTCTTAACTTATTCATAGATTATCTCCTAATTTTGTCTGGTGTTCGAATTATTAGGTGCATGATGATGCACCATGTTGCTTATTCATATTATAATATAGATGATTGCTAATAACATTAAGTTTGAATATACTTTACGAATCATTAAATGAAAGGAGAGAATTATTATGGGAACATTTTTGAAGCTTTATGGAATTGCATTTACGGTATTTCTAGTTGTTGATTTGATTTGGTTAAGTTTAATTGCTAGGAAGCTCTATCAAAACCAAATTGGATTTTTACTTAAAAACGATGTTAACTGGGCTGCTGCGATCATCTTCTACGTACTCTTCATAGCAGGACTTGTCGTATTTGTTATCCAGCCAAGTTTAGATGCGGATTCATTAGGTAAAGTTATGTTGTTAGGACTATTCTTTGGTTTAGTCACTTATGCTACTTATGACTTAACTAATCTGGCTACAATGAAAGACTGGCCTTTAAGCATCACAATCATTGATTTGGCTTGGGGTTCATTTCTAGGATTTTCCACTTCCACGATAACCTATTTAATCTATAATCTAATCAAATAGAGGTTTCTATGCAAAACACATTATCCAATGAGCACCTTTACCGTTGTTTCGTAGTAGGTGCTAAATATGTAATCACAGAAAAAGATGAACTAAATGCCATTAATGTCTTTCCGGTTGCGGATGGAGATACGGGGTCAAACCTATCTTCATTGATGAAAAGCATTCTTTTAAAATCTAGCCTTAAACCAACTTTAACAGAAACATTAAAAAGCATTACGAACGCAGCCATTGTTGGCGCACGAGGTAACTCAGGAATCATATTCGCATCCTACTTGGATGGTTTTTCACGCGATTTAAGAGCAGATGAAGTCGATATCGAAACCTTTATCAACTCAAGCGAGAAAGCCTCTCTAAGCGCGTATTCTTCGATTGAGAAACCTGTTGAAGGTACCATGATTACGCTCATGCGAATGTGGCATGAAACATTAAAGGTTTTAAATGACAAGAAACGCGATTTTATTGGTTTACTGTCGAGTGCACTTGATCGATTAAAGTTAGAACTAGAACATACCAAAGACTTATTACCTGTTTTAAAACAAAACAAGGTAGTGGACGCAGGTGCAAAAGGCTTCTATCATTTTATTGAAGGATTTGTCAGAGGTTTAAAAGACGAATCTGTTGATATCTCTTTTAAAACAGTTGAAGAGATGCCAATGCACGTAGATCATTTTGAAGCCAATCAAACAAGGTATTGTACAGAAGTTCTTATTGAGGGTAATAACATCAATAAAGATCTAATTAAGAAGACGCTACACCCTCTTGGAGATTCCATGGTAGTGGCTGGTAGTAGTTCTATGGTTAGAATTCATATCCACACAAACGATCCTGCAAAAGTGTTTGAACTGGTTGAACCTTTTGGTCAAATCGTCGATGAAAAAGTCGATGACATGAAACGCCAATTTGAAATTGCGAATCACCGTAAGCATAAAATAGCCTTGGTGACTGACTCTATTGCTGACTTAGAGGATGGCTTTGCAGAAGACAATCAAATCCACGTCTTAAATCTTGCTCTTTTAATTAATCAGACTACTTATTTTGATAAGCTTACCATTGAAAACAAGCGGTTTTATGGTTTGATGAAATCGTTAAAAGAGTACCCTAAATCCAGTCAACCTAATCCTAGATCAATCGATAACTTATACTCATATTTAACGACCTATTATGATGAAATCATCGTAATAACAGTGTCTTCAAAAATGAGTGGCACTTATCAAGCTCTGTTAAAAGGCGCAAGTGCATTTAAAGATAAAAAAATAACAGTTATAGATTCTCATCAAAATAGTGTTGCTGAAGGTCTACTTGTTCATAAAGCCATGGAATTCATTAAAGAAGGCATGGATTATGAGACAGTAATCGAGAAGATTGAGGCACTTAAACCACTAACTAAAATACTCGTATCCGTTAAAACTCTTAAATACATGATTCGTTCTGGAAGATTAAAGAGATCGGTAGGTTTCATTGGTAAACTTATTAATCTAAAACCAATCATTTCAATAGACCAAGAAGGCGTAGGAATTATCCACGATAAGGCAATAGGCATTAAGAAAGCCGATAATATTATCTTGAAACATATTAAGATGATTAAAGAAACTAGTGATATTGATATGATTGCCTTAGTACACGTAAATGCACTAGACCGCGCAATGTATTATAAAGAACGTATTGAAGCCTTAACTGGGGTAAGAGTAGCATACATCTCAGAAATCTCAACGATTGTTGCAATGAATGCCGGTATCGGATCAGTTGCGGTTGCTTATATAAAGAAAAAATGAAGTAATTGAATTACCCGCAAAAGAAAAAGCATGTCGCTCGGACATGCTTTTTTTATAGTTGTTTGGATTTTCTTCGTTCGTTTAGAATCGATTCATAGTCCATCAGTTGTCTTTTACCTTTGCGTTTATCATATAGATATAATCCGAATAAGGATAACGCAAATACCACTCCAAATATACTTAATGCGACCGAATAAACGATTAAATAAGGCGAATAATCAGGTTGGTCGTATAAATAGATGTCTTGATCGTTTAAAGCGTTATTAGGCAACTTTCCGTTTGCTTGAACGTAAGACTCAATCACAGTTTTTAACTCGAATGGACGATCTAATGTAGGTGTGAAAGATACTAAGACATTATCACTTCCATCTACCAGTTTCCATTCTTTGTTTAGTGTGGATTCGATGTAACTTCTCTTGATGTATACTTGTTCATCTTCTAACAATACAAGCACATCATAAATCATTCCTTGTGGGTAGAATACATATTGTTCTTTCTCGCCTTCAATCAAGATACGATAGTTTTCTCCTGTTTCAAATATGGTTTTGTTATGAAATATAACATAGACATATTCATCTAGTTTCGTCCCTTTTTTATCAGCTACAATCAGTTCGAAGAACTTAACATTGTATTGTTCTGTTTCCAAGGAATAGAGTGGAATTCTGTGGTTATAGTGAGGAACAGATCCGTAAAAATACAAGTAATCTGGATTATCTCCCCTTAAGTTTGGTTCAACATGTTCTTCAATATAACGTTCTGTAACGATATTATTCGCGGTATTAAAGCTAAACCAAAACAATAAAACCATCAACAACGCGAATAATATTCTATAGACAACTTTCATTATAGAGCGTGTACGCCTAAGTTATTATCCTTAGCATATTGTTCAGCGTCTTGGAACCAACGATATAAGTATCTGTTGTTATAAACCAATTTAGTTTCAGCAGTCAAGAAGTTATTGGAGAATCCATTTTTCACGATCAAATAGTTAACCAATTGACCATCTGCCCAAATCAATCCGATGTGACGACCGTATGTGTCTTTATACGCGTTACCTGGATCATTTTGTAAATAAATTTGGGTTGCTGATTCTAATAAACTTCTTGTGAATGCTTTCGCCTCAAGACCAACTGGTTGAACTTCTGGATGCGTTTCTGGTGTATCCACGCCTAAGAAACGAATACGTGCATTACTTAAGAAGCCTGGTGTAAATTCTGCTGTATCTCCATCGGTTGTTGTTACTAGAGTAACATTAGCGAATCCTCCAAGTGGATCACCAAAAGATCTTGCTGCAAAACTCATATCGATTTCAAATGATTCAGGTGCACTGAATGGGTGTGTTCCAAAAGGTTCTACATACGTTCCGATATACTCATCCCATGCATTAAAGTCAAACGTTCTAGTACCGGCTTTGATATCTCCTTGACGAACATAGACTTCATTTGTTAACGTAACTAATCTGGTACCCATTACGTTAACGATATCAACATATGATCCATTCTTATAGCGTAATTGAATAACATCATTCCCGTCGAAAACCAATGAGGTTGTAGATAAATTAGCTTTTTTGGAAACGTCTCTGTTGCCACCTGGATGTGCAATAATAAACGTTGAATGTGAATCTAATTGTCCATCTAATGGAATTGTATAAGTAGGAACTACTGACCCATTTTGCAATACCGCAATTGAATAATCTGCTAAGTTAATAGCGGCATTTGTTGGATTATAAAGTTCAACTGCTTTGTTAAAATCGCCATTATCATAGAACTTAGAAATGAATAAGGATTCATTTGCATTTAAGAAACTGTTGGAATATAGATTAACCGTAACCATTTGAGTTGGTTCAATCTTTTCTCCCACTTCAAAGCCTTCAAAACTATGGAATGTGTCAGCTTCTTTAGTATCATCTTCAATGTATACATAGTTGAATTGAATCAATGCGTCATTCAATGCTTGACCGATTTGATATTTATTGAGGCCAACTAAATCTGGTAATATAACAAATGAGTTAATTGCAATTTTGACTTTGATTTCGTCTGTAGTAATCGCTGATAGTTTATCGCCTACATTAGCGCCATCATATCCTGCCCAAGTCATATCAGCAAAGTCATTGTTTGGATCATCAAACACAACAACAACATCTTTACCTACCTTTTCAAATAGGATAATGATTTCACTCTCAGTTTTGCCCGTTAAATCTGGCAATACATACGAATTAACGTGTACTTTAACGATAACATCTTTTTTGATTTCGTCTCCAACACTGTGCGTATCATATTTGATAAATACGTTATTAGGTTTATCAAAATCACTCTCTTCGATTAGTTCATATGCAATCTTAGCTTCTGTCAATATTGAACTAACTTCTTCAGTTGTTTTGTTTGTTAAATCCGGTAGTTTTGGATTTAACACTTTCTTTTCGCATCCTGCTAGAAAAACAAGCAACAATACGAGAATCGGTAATATTTTTTTCATACAAATCTCCTCTACTAAAAAATAGTGCACTATTATTATACCATAAATATGTATTTATAATACATAACCAAAAAGATGGGAAAACTAATATAAAAGAAAAAAGGACACATTGATATGATACCTCTAAAGTAGACACAGGAAATAATATAAAGAAATATATATTATTACTGTTAATACTTGGAGGTATTTTATTTTGAGAAAAAACAAACGATTAAGTTATGAAGAAAAATTACTTATTTGCACGATATATGAGAAAGGCGAAGGGTCACTTAGACAGTTAGCAAGTCAGTTTGGCGTAAGCAAAAGCGCAATAGAGGTACTGATTTTCAAATATAGTAAGTTTGGTGCTGAAGCATTACGTATGCAAGGTATGAATCAAAGTTATACTGAAACATTAAAAAATGAAGTTGTTGAATCATATAGGAATGGTGCTGGAAGTTATTATGA